>JAKBBG010000005.1:38513-48903 GCA_021826025.1 Pseudomonadota bacterium
GGCGCGGACTTGGGGCAGGTAGCGGCAAAACTGGATGACGTCGCCGTATCCCTGTTCACCATGAATCAAGAGCTTGCGTCCACGGATATCCGCCTGACCACGCCAGGGGGGCTTCGGGAAGGGGGGGGGGTCGTGTTTGAGCTGCTCATTCTTGAAACGCCATTCAAACAGTTCCCATCCCTCAAGATATTGCCCCATCAATATCAAGAGCAGGGACTTGTTCCAGTAAGCCTCGGCATAGTCTGGTTTGAGTGCCAGCGCCTTGTCATAGGAGGAAAGCGCTTCTTCAGAGCGATTGAGTTGCTGAAATGCGAGACCCTGGTTGTTATATGCCTCAGCAAAGTCGCGCCTGATGGCCAACGCCTTGTGGAAGCTTGCAAGGGCTTCCTCAGGGCGATTGAGGTGCTGAAGTGTAAGACCCTGATTGTTATAGGCCTCCGCATAGTCAGGCCTGATGGTCAGCGCGTTGCGAAAGCTCACAAGCGCCTCTTCCGGACGATGGAGGTCCCGCAGCGCATTCCCCCGATTGTAATGGGCCTCGGCATAGTCGGGTTTGAGGGACAAGGCCTTGTCATAATTGAGAATGGCTTGATCCGGCTGTTTGAGCCCCCGGAGTGCTGACCCTAAGTTATTAAATGCAAAGGGATTGTTTGGTAAAATCTTGAGGGATTTTCGTAATTGCTCGACACACAGCCTCAATTGGCCGATCTGCAAATTGGCAGTTCCAAGAAAGTACAACAGTTGTGCGTTGCCCTGTTGCTTTGCCAGAACCTTGGAGTACAGCTTGATTGCATCCTCAATTTTTCCTGATTGATGCAGCTGAAACGCTTCATTAATGATTTTTTGGGCATTCGACATAAGGAAGCTGCGCGGAGCCTGGCTGGATATGTAATCTATGTACCGGCGATTTCTAAGATCAAAGGCCTGCAGCCTGGGCCTGCCGGTCTGCATGGTAGCTGGACCGGACCAACGGTCCGCAGGCAGCGTGAGAAAAGCCCATCGCCCGGGCTTCGGCTTCGAAAAATCGGAAGCGATCCGGGGGAACAAAGCGGGTCACCGGCAGATGGTGCAGTGTGGGTTGCAGGTATTGGCCGATGGTGAGCATGTCCACGCCGTGCAGGCGAAGATGCCGCATCACTTCCAGAATTTCCTCATCGGTTTCACCCAGACCCACCATGAGGCCGGACTTCGTCGGAATGTCGGGATGCGCGGACTTGAAGCGTTCCAGCAAGGTCAAGGAATGTTGGTAATCTGCGCCGGGCCTTGCCTGCTTGTACAGCCTGGGGACTGTTTCAAGGTTGTGGTTCAGGACGTCAGGCAGCGCTTGCGACAAGGTGTCCAGGGCGAGATCGAGCCTTCCGCGGAAATCCGGCACCAGGATTTCGACCTGCGTTTCCGGCGAGGCGGCGCGAATCGCCTGGATGCACCGCACAAAATGTGCAGCACCGCCATCCCTCAGGTCGTCGCGGTCAACACTGGTGACGACGACGTAGCGTAATTTCATTCGGGCGATACTGCCGGCAAGATGCTCCGGTTCGTTCTCGTCCAAAGGGTCTGGCCTGCCATGGCCCACGTCGCAGAAGGGGCAGCGGCGTGTACAAAGGTCGCCCATGACCATGAACGTGGCCGTGCCGTGGCTGAAGCACTCCCCGATATTGGGGCATGAGGCTTCTTCACAGACCGAATGGAGGCGGTTTTCCCGAAGGATCGCCTTGATTTCGCCAAAGCGGGCGCTAGAGGGAGTTCGCACCCGGATCCATTCCGGCTTGCGCAACGGGGGCTGGGGTGCGATCTTGATGGGGATGCGGGCCGTTTTCTGGGCGCCTTTTTCCTTGCTGTTCATGACAACAGGGGTCTTGCGTCAAGGTGCGATGCCAGGTGGGCAATCAGGTTCATTTCGAGAACCTCCAGAGGGGCTTTGATGCCCAGATCCGACGTTCGGGTGACGGCCATGCCGGCATAGCCACAGGGATTGATGCACTGGAAAGGGGTGAGATCCACGTCGACGTTGAGGGAAAGTCCGTGGTAACTGCAGCCATTGCGAATGCGCAATCCCAAAGCGGCAATCTTCGCTCCCTCCACGTAAATGCCCGGTGCTCCCGACATGCGTTCCGCGACGACCCGATGTTCGGCCAGAAGATCGATGAGCGCCTGTTCCATGAGAGTCACCAGCTGCCTGACCGTCAACCGAAAGCGGCGCAACTCCAGGAGAAGATAAAGCACGATCTGACCTGGGCCATGATAGGTGATCTGACCGCCGCGGTCCACCTGGACCAGGGGAATGGGGGAGGATGCAATCAAATGCTCGCGTTTCCCGGCGAGGCCCAGGGTGAACACCGGAGGGTGTTGGACGAGCCAGGCTTCATCGACGGTCGATTCATCGCGCTGCCGGGTGAAATCCTGCATGGCACGCCATGTGGCCACGTAATCCGACAGGCCGGGCTGCTTCCGGATACGCAGTGGCCGGCCGTCGCCTGTCACAGAACGAGTACCACGGAAGGGTGGCCCGAGAGTTCCCGGTAGAGAGCGTCCAGCTGGGCCCGGGAAACGGCCCGGATCGTGCAAGTCACGCTCAGATACTTGCCGCTGCTGCTGGAACGCATTTCCAGGGTGGCCGGATCAAAATCGGGAGCATGCTGTAGAACGATGCCCATCACCGTCTGGGCAAAGCCATCCACCGTGTATCCCATGGCCTTGATGGGGAAATCACAGGGAAATTCGAAGAGCGTGTCCGCATCGGGATTGTTTTCCAGATCACTCATGGGCGTTTGTACTCCTGATAGAGTTCCAGCAGACGCATCGTGACCGGGCCTGGACGGCCATTTCCCACGGGCTGGCCGTCCAGGCAGGTGATGGGAACGATTTCACGGGTGCTGGATGTCAGCATGACCTCTTCGGCACGGCGAAGTTCCGCTTCGGCGACGGGTCGTTCCTCATGGGGAATGCCGTGCCGCTGCGCTGCTTCGAGGACCAGGTCATAAGTGATGCCGGGCAGGAGCAAGTGATTTCGCGGAGGAGCCAGAAGCCGCCCATCCAGAACGACGAGCGCATTGCTGGCCGCGCCTTCGGTCAGGAAACCGTCGCGGATCAGCAGGCACTCGGTTGCGCCGGCATCCACGGCCAACTGGCGCAGGAGCACGTTGGCAAGAAGCGACGTGGTTTTGAGGTCGCATCGCAGCCAGCGAAAATCATCATGGGTGACGGCTGCCACACCGTCTCGTATCCACGCGGCAGGAGGGGGCGAGAGGGGTTTGGTCATGGCAAAGACGGTCGGAGCGACGTCTTTGGGGAAGGCATGGTCCCGCGGCGCGACGCCCCGGGTGACATGCACGTAAACGGACTGGTCTGCAGAAGGTTCGCGGTCGATCAATTCAAGGATCAGGGTGGCCCAGGCTTCGGACGAAAGGGGGTGGGGCATGCGTACCCCGTTCAGCGAATATTCCAGCCGCTTGAGGTGTCGATCCAGCGCCAGGGGAGTCCGGCCATAGACGGGAATCACTTCATAGACGCCGTCCCCGAAAATGAAGCCGCGGTCCAGCACGGACACTTTGGCCTGATCCAAAGGCAGGAACTGGCCGTTGAGATAGACATCGCTCATTTCAGCATCAACCGGATCGTGTCCCAGCCCCGGGTGAAGGCATTTCCGATCGGGACGGGTTCAATCGCCACCAGATCGTGCACAGCCACCGGCTTGTCGTCATAACGGATCTCCAGCGTTCCGAGTTTTTGCCCGGCTGCGATCGGGGCCACAATCGGTTGCAGGGTAATCAGCGTCTGCCGCGCCTTGGCGCCTTCGCCGGCAGGGAACGTCATCCAGACATCTTCAGAAAATCCGGCACGGACCTCACGCGAGGCCCCTTTGAATACCGGCAGAGGCCGCACCGGAACATTCTTCTGGAAAAGGCGCTGGCTTTCGAATGTCTGGAAACCCCAATTCAGGAGCTTCTGGCTTTCGGTCGTGCGCGCAAGATCGCTGTTCGTGCCCAGAACCACCGCCAGAAGCCGTCGTTCCCCCCGGTGGGCAGAGCTGATCAGGCAATATCCTGCCGTTTCCGTGTGGCCGGTTTTCAAGCCGTCGACGGTGCTGTCGACCCACAGGAGGCGATTGCGGTTAGGCTGGGTAATGCCATTGTAGCGATATTCCTTGATGGCGTAGAGCGGGTAATACTCGGGGAAGTCGTGTATCAATGCTGCGGAGAGCAGGGCAAGGTCATGAGCGGTGCTGTAATGCTGGGGGTGCGGCAATCCCGTGGCGTTGGCGAAATGGGTGTTGGCCATGCCCAGTTCCGCAGCCTGGCGGTTCATGCGTTCGACAAAAGCCGATTCTGAACCTGCAATGGCTTCTGCCAGGGCAATGCTGGCGTCATTGCCGGACTGGATGATCACGCCGTGGATCAGTTCGTCTACGGTGACGGGTTTCATGGGGTCGATGAACATGCGGGACCCCTCGGCTTTCCAGGCCTGCTGGGAAACCGGGACGGTTTGGGAAGGGACCAGGGTTCTGTCCCGAAGGACCTTGAACGCGAGATAGGCCGTCATGAGTTTGGTGAGCGATGCCGGTTCCACGCGCTGGTCAGGATTGAGCGCGGCCAGCGGCTGTCCGCTTTCCACTTCCAGCAGGTAGTAGGAACGGGCCGCGATGTATGGGGCAGTCAGGGTTCCTTCACCCAACGCAGGCAAGGAGAAAGCGAATGCAAGCAGGATCGGCAGCAGACGGCGCATGGGTAAAACCGAACAGGAAAAACCGCCATTATACCTTGCGCGGTCAGGGAAACAGGCGCTCCACTTCCACTTCGGCACTGCCCTTGTTGACGTACCCCAGCTTCCAGGCGGCGGTATAGCTCAAATCGATCAGCCGGTCGGAACGGAAGGGTCCGCGGTCGTTGATGCGAACCACCACGGACTTGTGGTTCGCCAAGTTGGTTACGCGCACATAGCAAGGGATCGGAAGCGTCGGGTGGGCGCCAGTCATTCCGTACATGTCGTAAAGTTCGCCACTGGAAGTTTTCTGGTGGTTGTAACGTCTTCCGTACCAGGAGGCCACGCCACGGGCTTTGTACGGTTTGCCGGACTTGTCCGGCACATAAACTTTGCCGAACGCGGTATAAGGCTTGTTGGCAAATTTGTTGAGGGGTTCCTTCTTCGGCACGGCGTCCGGAATCTGGTCCATGTGGGCGGGAGGATGGGCACCGGGGCCGTCATCGAGGTAATAGCCGCCACGCCCCGAACCCGCCGGCGCTTCCGCCGTCCTGGGTACCGAGCTGCAACCCCACAGCAGGGCCGCGATCAGCAGCAGAGCTGTTCGTAGCATGGGTTTACTGTTTGACCAGTTTTCTGTGATGGTGAACGCTCATCAGGATGCCGATGCTGATGAACAAGGTCACCAGCGATGTCCCTCCATAACTCAGGAAGGGCAGGGGGACGCCTACCACGGGCAGAATTCCGCTGACCATTCCCATGTTGACGAAAGTATACGTGAACAAGGTCATGGAAAGTGAACCTGCCACCAGTCTGGCAAAAGGGGTAGATCCTTCGTTTGCGATAAAAAACCCGCGGGTGATGATCACCAGCATGGCCACCAGAAAAACGAGTTCGCCCAACAATCCAAATTCCTCACCGAAGACGGCAAATACGAAATCCGTCGTGTGTTCGGGCAAAAAATCCAGGTGGGATTGGGTACCCTGTAGCCAGCCCTTCCCGAAAAGGCCACCGGATCCCAGCGCAATCATGGACTGGAGGGTGTGGTAGCCGGCCCCCAAAGGGTCCTGGGTCGGGTCAAGCAAGGTCAGAATGCGCTTTCGCTGGTAGTCGTGAAGCATGTGCCACACCAGCGGCATGGCCGCGATTCCTGATACCAGCAGGCCGCCCATGATTTTCCAGGACAGCCCTGCGAAATAAAGCACATAGAACCCTGACGAAGCGATCAGCAAGGCCGTACCGAGGTCGGGCTGGCGTATCACCAGCCCCACGGGAACCGCCAGAAGAACGGA
This sequence comes from Pseudomonadota bacterium, assembly GCA_021826025.1. Taxonomy (GTDB): domain Bacteria; phylum Pseudomonadota; class Gammaproteobacteria; order Burkholderiales; family Ferrovaceae; genus JAKBAT01. Next base: position 44,504 of record JAKBBG010000005.1, read on the forward strand.
TGCCACCACGAAGTCGCGCCAAGAAATGGATTTTCCGCGCCATTCGAAATATCCGGCCAGGGCAAGCGGCAATGCGATCTTCATGAGTTCGGACGGCTGGAGCCGCATGGGGCCAAGATGGAGCCAGCGTCGGGCGCCGTGACTGACTTCGCCGAACAGGGCGACTGCGATCAATGCGGCCAGGGCGACTCCGTAGACCGGAAACACCACACGCTCGATTTTGTCGGGAGGGGTGACGGCCATCAGCCACATGGCGCCGAACGCGAGCCCGAGATTGCGCACCTGGCTCAGCACCTTGGCCAGGTCGGAGCCGGAGGCACTGTACAGCACGATCAATCCAAGCGCCGCAAGGATCAGGCAGGTGTTGAACAGCGTAGGGTCGAGCGGTGTCAGGAAGCGGTAGCGCAGTTCCTTAATCGTGGGCACTTTCACCTCCTGGATCGCTGTTGTCTGGGACGGGTTTTGCCCGTTGGCCGAGCAGGAAATAGTCGAACACCTGGCGGGCGATGGGGGCTGCGATGGATCCTCCATGGCCGCCGTTCTCAACCAGTACTGCAACGGCGATACGCGGCTTGTCGGCAGGAGCGAAGGCAATGAACAACGCGTGGTCCCGATTGCGTTCTGCCGTGCGGCTTTCGCTGTATTTCTCACCCTGGCGCACACCGACCACCTGGGCCGTTCCCGTTTTCCCCGCAATCAGGTAGGGGGCGCCCGCCCCGGCCTGCGCTGCCGTCCCTCCGGGTTTCATGACGTCTTCCATGGCTTCACGGACAAAATCGATGTCCGATTGCTTCAGTGCGAGGGTACGCTCGACCTCGTTGGGGATCTCGCGCAGGGTTCCCGTGGCGCGATCACGGATTGCGTGAATGAGGTGCGGTTTCATCATCACGCCGTTATTGGCGAGCGTGGCTACAGCCTGTGCCAGTTGCAGCGGGGTGGCGAGGATGTAGCCTTGTCCTATGCCGCTGATGACCGTTTCACCCCCATACCAGTCTTGTTTGTATCGCTTCTGCTTCCACTCGGTGGAAGGGTAAAGCCCGGCCATTTCTCCGTCGATATCGATGCCGGTTTTTTGCCCGAACCCGAAACCCGAAAAGAAATCGTGCATGGCATCGATGCCCAGGTCGTTGGCCAGGCCATAGTAGTAAGTGTCGCAGGACTGGACAATCGACAGGTGCATGTCCACCATGCCATGCCCCCCCGCCTTCCAGTCGCGATAGCGGTGACTGCTGCCGGGAAAGGAAAAATAACCGGGGTCCGAAATTTTGTAGGTGGGAGACCGTACTCCCAACGTCAGTGCGGCAAGCGCCATGAACGGTTTGACAGTGGAACCGGGGGGGTAAAGTCCGCGTAGGGCCCGGTTATTGAGGGGTTTGTCAGGGGAGTTGTTCAGGGCGCCCCACGTGTCCTGGTCGATGCCTTCCACGAACAAATTGGGATCGAACCCCGGTTCGCTTACGAGCGCCAGGACGTCGCCGGTCGCCGGATCGAGGGCGACCAACGCGCCCCGGTGGTCGCCGAACGCCTTTTCCGCCGCCTGCTGCAGCCCTGCGTCAATGGTCAGAAACAGATCGTTGCCTGCCGTCGGCGCGATCCGCGACAACGAGCGCACGCCCCGTCCGCTGGCGTCTGTTTCCACCTGCTCTGAGCCGGTGATCCCATGCAGTTCCTGCTCGTAGTGGCCTTCGATGCCGAGCTTCCCGATGTAATTGGTGCCCCGGTATTCGTCGGCCAGACCGGCCTCATCCAGGTGCTCCTGGTCAGTTTCGTTGATGCGGCCGATATAGCCGATCAAATGGGATGCACTGGTTCCTAGCGGGTAGTTGCGGATCAGGTGCGCCTGTATGTCCACTCCGGGAAATCGGTACCGGTTGACCGCAAAACGGGCGATCTCAGATTCGCTCAGCCGATTCCTGATGGGGACCGGCACCAGACCGTGTGTTTCATCCAGGGCTTTGCGAAAGAGCTTGCGGTCCGAGGAAGTGATGGTCACCAGCTCCGACAATTGGCTGATGGTCTGGTCGAGACTCCTGTTGCGCGCAGGATTGATTTCAAGGTCGTATGAGTAGTTGTTTTCAGCCAGAACCGTGGCTTTTCTGTCCAGGATCAGTCCCCGGTTCGGGACAATCGGAACGATGCTGATGCGGTTGGCTTCGGCCAGCGTATGGTAATACCCGTGGGAAATGACCTGAAGCCAGAGGAGGCGAATCAGCAGCAGTACGCAGAGGAAGGCGATGAGGGCCCACAGCGCTTTGAGACGCAATTGGAACTCCCACCGTTCCTGTTGCGGATTGCGGAGAAACTGTTGCACTTCAGGAAACCCTGGGGGGGTCGCTCAGGGCTCCCTGGCGTTCCAGCAGGGCGGGCAGGACCAGCCAGAAGAGCGCTGTGAAGGGTGACTGGAGCCACCAGAGCCAGTCCGGCAAAGGGAACTTGAGGATCAGTGCGGTCGCCGTGGTGACGAGTTGGCTTGCGAATATGAACGGCAAAATGTGCAGCGCCTGATTGGCCGTATAGAAAGACAAGATGCGGGGCCTGAAATGACTGGCCAAAAAGTAGCTCAGGGAGTAGCCCAGTGCATGGATGCCCAGTGTGGAGCTGTCAGCCGTATCGGCCAGGATTCCCAGGCAAAAGGCGATCCAGCCCCCCATCAACATCGGTTCGCGAATCGTCCAATACACCAGCAGCAGCACCATCAGGTCGGGGCGAAGCAGCAGCCAGGGGCCGCTCCAGGGCAACAGCATGAAAAGGAAGGCGACCAGAAAGCTCGTGGCAACCAGGCGACGCGTCGCCGGGCGTTTCAGGATTTGCGGCTCATGGGCAGGGGATGCCATTTCAGGGCTTCTTCGGCTTTCTGGCAGGCTTTGCCGGAAGTGTTTCGGCAGGCGCCTGCTCGTCCAGATTGGGCAAAGGCCCTTCCTGTGGGCGGGGCGGAACGCTCAGGACCAGGACGTAGCGGTGCCTTAACACGGCGCCGGTGGGCACGCACTGAATTTTGGCAAAAGCCGAAGACGAATCGCGCTCGACCGATTTGACCTGGCCAACGGATAGTCCGGGCGGGTAGAGCCCGTCGATTCCTGACGTGACAAGGGTGTCCCCGGCCTGAACGTCCGACGCGATGGGCACATAGGGAAGCGACAGCGTGCCTGGCGCCCCGCTGCCGAAGGCCATGGCGCGCAAGCCATTGCGCACCACCATGACGGGCAGTGCCTGGTTTTTGTCAGTGAGCAGCGTGACTTCGCTGTTGAAGAGATTGACAGCGGTAACCTGTCCTACGAGTCCTTCGGACGAAATCACGGGCGCACCGGGCTGGATCCCGCTGTTCTGGCCGAGACTGATCAGGATTTTCTGAGCAAACGGCGTTCGTGCCATGCCGATGACTTCAGCGATGGCGTGAGATGCAGGCTGTTGCTGGCGCAGACCGAGAAGCGCGCGCAACGCATTGAGTTCGGTTTCGGCGGCATGGAACTGTTGGGCAGAATCAGCCTCTTGCAGCAGGCGCGCCCGCAGCAGGTCGTTTTCGGCCTGAAGGGCTTGCGGCGATTCGATGGCTTGTTGCACCGTCTCGATCAGAAGCGAAGGAAGATTGGCGGCTTCCTGGAGCGGGTAGATCAGTACGGTGAGCGCTTTGCGGAATGCGTCGAGTTGATGGAAACGGTAATCCACCACGATGCAGGCGATCGCCAAGGCACAGTAGAAGACGAGTCGCGCCAGAGGAGAGGGGCCGCGGCTAAACAGCTCAGGCGTTCGAATAGCCATCCTCTCCTCGGCGTCGGAAAATCAGTCCGAGGTGAATACCATGCCGAGGCGGTCGATTTCCTCCAAGGCTCTGCCGCATCCGCGCACCACGCAGGTCAGCGGATCTTCGGCCACAAGAACCGGAAGCCCTGTTTCCTCGATCAGCAACCGGTCCAGGTCGCGCAGAAGTGCACCGCCGCCGGTCAGCACCATGCCCCGATCCGCGATGTCGGCGCCAAGTTCCGGAGGCGTTTGCTCGAGAACGGAATGGACTGTGCCGATGATGGAGTTGAGCGGGTCGGTAAGCGCTTCCAGGATCTCATTGCTCGAGATGGTGAAAGTCCTCGGAACGCCTTCTGCCAGATTGCGACCCTTGACTTCGATTTCGCGCACTTCGGAACCCGGGAACGCGGATCCGATTTCCTTCTTGATCTGTTCCGCAGTGGTTTCGCCGATCAGCATGCCGTAATTGCGTCGGATATAGTTGATGATGGCTTCGTCGAACTTGTCCCCTCCCGTCCTGACGGAAGCCGCATAGACCAGGCCACCTAACGACATCACGCCCACTTCAGTGGTGCCGCCGCCGATGTCGACCACCATCGAGCCGGTGGCTTCCGCAACCGGGAGGTTGGCTCCGATGGCGGCCGCCACCGGCTCCTCGA
>JAKBBG010000006.1 GCA_021826025.1 Pseudomonadota bacterium
CGCAGGGCAGGTCCTGGGGAAGCCTGGACATCCACTGCCGGTCCGCCTCGGTCAGCCCGGACCGGATGTCTGCCACGACCAGCGCCAGATCGGCCTGTCCAGCCGCCTTCCAGGTGCGCTCGATCCCCGCCTGCTCGACCAGGTCGGCCGTTTCCCGGATGCCCGCGGTATCCACCATGTGAAACGGCACCCCGTCGATGGAAACGGAAGCGCGGATCACATCCCGGGTGGTTCCGGGAACTTCGGTCACCAGGGCGTGCTCCTCCTCGGCGATGGCGTTCAGCAGGCTGGATTTGCCCACGTTCGGGGCCCCGATCAAAACCACCCGGCATCCGGATCGCAGCAGCAGGCCTTGCGTGGCAGTTCCCAGCAGCGTGTCGATGGCATCCCTCAGGGAAGACAGCGTTTGCCGAAGGTCGGTCTGCTCCAGAAAATCCACCGCCTCGTCGGCAAAGTCGATGCTGCCTTCCACTCGCAGGCGCAATGCCACCAGGCGCTCCACCAGGGCGTGCACTTTGTGCGAAAACTGCCCCGTAAGCGACCGCATCGCACCGCGTGCCGCAGCGGCGCTTTCCGCCGCGATCACGTCGGCCACCGCTTCAGCTTGCACCAGGTCGATTTTTTGGTTGAAAAATGCGCGTTGGGTAAACTCGCCGGGGCGGGCCAGGCGGGCGCCCAGTTCCAGGCAGCGGGCAAGCAGCAGGCGCAGAACGGCATCGCCGCCATGGCCTTGCAACTCGACGACATCTTCCCCGGTAAATGACGCAGGGGCCTGAAAGTAGATCAGGAGGCCTTCGTCAATCACCTCCCCCGCCCCGTCCCGGAAACGCACATGCCGGGCCTGGCGCGGGGCCGGTGGCTCGGATCCCCCTGTGATCCGGCGTGCAAAGCCTTCCAGCGACGGTCCCGAAACCCGGACCACACCGATCCCGGCACGGCCCGGGGCCGTGGCTATGGCCGCGATGACGTCAGCGCTTGCCATCTCCCATCATGCGGGTGATTTGCCACTGTTGCGCGATGGAAAGCACGTTGTTGACCACCCAGTACAGAACGAGGCCCGCCGGGAAGAAGAAAAACATGAAGCTGAATGCCAGCGGCATGAACATCATGACCTTGGCCTGAACCGGATCCGGAGGTTTCGGGCTCATGCGCTGCTGCAGGAACATCGAAGCCGTCATCAGCAACGGCAGGATGTAATAAGGATCCTGCGCCGACAGGTCATGAATCCATCCCACGAAAGGCGCATGGCGCAATTCCACCGTGCCCAGCAGCACCCAGTAAAGCGCGATGAAAACGGGAATCTGGACCACCATCGGAAGGCACCCCCCGAGCGGGTTGATTTTTTCCGTCTTGTAGAGCTCCATCATGGCCTGGTTCATGCGGGCCTTGTCGTCCGCATACTGTTCCCGGATGCGCGTCATTTTGGGCTGCACCACCCGCATGCGCGCCATGGATTTGTAGCTCGCCGCAGACAGGGGAAAGAAGATGGCCTTGATCAGCACGGTCAGAAGGATGATGGCCACGCCCCAGTTTCCGACCCAGCCGTGGATCCAGGAAAGGACATAAAACAGGGGAGTGGCGATGATGGTCAGCCAACCGTAGTCGATAGTCAGGTCGAGGCCGGGAGCCAGCGCCTTGAGTTTGCTTCCTTCCTGGGGTCCCGCATACAGGGGCACGGTCTGCGTTGCCGTGGCGCCCGGAGCGATGGTTCCCATCGGCAGGATGACGCCGGCCGTATACAGGTCGTTGCCCACTTTTCTCGTGAAAAATTCACGCTCGACGCCTGCTTGAGGCAGCCAGGCCGCGACGAAATAGTGCTGAAGCATCGCGATCCAGCCGTTGTTGGCGGAACTGGGATAGTCCTTTTTGCCCTTGTCGATATCGGTGAACGGGACTTTCTTGAACTTGCTGGCTTCCGTGTAGACGGCGGGCCCGGTGTAAGTGCTGACAAACCTGGGGTCTCCCGGCGGGGCCGTAGCAACCCTCAGAAACTGGTAGTAGGCTTCCGGACTCATGGGGGCGCTGCCAAGATTCCTGACGGCCGTTTCAACCCCGACCACATAGCTGCCACGCTTGAAGTGATACGTCTTGACCACTTCAACCACCCCGGGCACGTCGGCCTTGAGCCGCACATCGAGGGAATCCTGCCCGGGCTGCAGGACGGCATCGGTCGTGTCCGGCACAAAGGGGGTTGTGTGGTTTGGCAGGCCGTTCCCGAGCAAGCCGCTTTGGGCCACGTAAATGAGGCTGCCGCTGTCTTCCAGCAGGGTCACCGGCTGCTTGCCGTCATTGGCGGACAGGTGCTTGAGCAGCTTGAGGTCGCGCAAATCGGCACCGTCCGTGTCGATCTCCGCTTGCATCACGTCGGTCCGGACCACAACCCTGGCGCCACGGCGCAAGCCTTGCGTGTCGGTCCCCGTCGCCGTGACAGGCGGGGGCGTTGCCGGAGCAGGAGCGGAAGGAACCGTGGACAATCCGGCCACGGGAGCCGTTGCGGAACTCCCCGTGACAGCCGGGGGGGTGGCCGGTATGCCATGTTGGCGGGCTTGCCATGCATCCCACAGCAGGAAGCTGGAAATGGTAAAAATGACAAGCGGAATAAGGCGTTGCATGTTCATGGCATATCTCAGGGAACAGGATCGTAACCGCCGGGATGCCAGGGATGGCACCGGCACAAGCGTTTCACAGCCATCGCCCCGCCTTTGGCCACCCCATACCGTCCGACCGCTTCGGAAGCATAGTGGGAACAGCTGGGCTCAAACCGGCAGGAACGGCCGAGAAGGGGACTCAGGCCCAGCTGGTAGAGGCGGATGAGGATTTGAACGAATCGCGACATTTCTGAATGTTCAGCGCCAGGGCCTCGAATTCCGTCGATATCAAACCAAACGTGCCGGAAACAAAAGGTCTTCGATGCAACACGACCACATCCAGACCGGCCAGAAGCGCGGCATGGCGCCTGAACAATTCACGGCTGACCCGCTTCATGTAGTTTCTCCCCACCGCGCTCGGACAAACTTTTCTGCCCACAACCACGCCGAGGCGCGCGAGGGTCAGGCCATTGGGTCGGGCTGCCAGGCGAAAATGGCTGCCCGTGGCGGCACAGCGGGCCTGAAACACCGCCTCAAAATCCTGGCTATCGGAAAGCTTTCCGAACACCACGGAGAATTTAGGAACGGCCTTAAACAGCCAGGCGCGCGCGCCCTCTGGCCCGCCGTGCATTGATGACGGCACGTCCACCACGGGTCTTCATGCGGATACGGAATCCATGGGTGCGTTTTCGCTTTGTGACCGACGGTTGGTAGGTACGCTTCATGTTAAAAATCTCGGACCAGTTGACGGAGCCCGCGATTTAACCCCGAAACAGCCTGTCAAGTCAAGGAAAATATATCCACAAGAAGCCGTTGCGGACAGTGGATAAGTTATCCCTGGAAGGATAGAATCCGTGGTGGATAACCTAGCGCCTGTGCGCCCATACAAATAAATAACATAATAATCAATATATTAAAAATGGACGACTTTTGGAGCAGCACGCTGAAGCAAATCCGGTCGGAGCTTCCCGAGCAACAGTACACAACCTGGATCCAGCCGCTCCATGCGGAAATCAAGGAAGACGGTGTTGTCCTGACCGCCCCCAACCGGTTCATCCTGCAGTGGGTGAGGGAACGCTTTCTTCACCAGATCGAGGAACGGGCCAGGCAAAACGGCATCGCCAGCATCCGCCTGGTCCAGCGGACGGAAATGCAGCCCGTTGCGGTCGACAGACTCGTGGACAACGGCTCGCCCCAGGAAGGGGAAACGCGGCAGGGCCCTCAGGAAAAGCACCGCCTCAACCCGAACTTCACGTTTTCCACCTTCATCGGCGGGAAAGCGAACCAGCTCGCGCGCGCTGCCGCGCTCCAGGTGGCCGAAAATCCGGGCGCAGCGTACAACCCGCTGTTTGTCTATGGCGGGGTCGGCCTCGGAAAAACCCACCTGATCCAGGCCATCGGAAACCAGATCCTGGAGCGCCAGCCGCAAGCCAAGGTCCGTTACGTCCATGCCGAGAAATATGTGTCTGACGTGGTGCGCGCGTACCAGCACAAGTCCTTCGACAGCTTCAAGCGCTACTACCATTCCCTTGATTTGCTGATGATCGATGACATCCAGTTCTTTGGTGGAAAGGCGCGCACCCAAGAGGAGTTCTTCTTTGCATTCAATGCATTGGTAGAGTCCCATCGCCAGGTGATCATCACCTGCGACAGCTTTCCGAAGGAAATAGCGGGCATGGAGGAGCGCCTGATTTCGCGCTTTGGCTGGGGACTGACGGTCGCCATCGAACCTCCGGAACTCGAAATGCGCGTGGCCATCCTGATCAACAAGGCACGCCTTGAAGGGCTGACACTGGACGAGGACGTGGCGTTTTTCATCGCCAAACACATCCGTTCCAACGTCCGCGAACTGGAAGGCGCGCTCAAGCGCGTCCAGGCCTATTCCCGCTTCAAGGGGGATCCGATCACGCTGCAGTCCACCCGGGAGGCCCTGAAAGACCTTCTGGCCCTGCAACACCGTCAGATTTCCATCGAGAACATCCAGAAAACGGTGGCCGACTACTACAAAATCAAGGTCGGCGACATGTTCTCCAAAAAACGCACGCGGGCGCTTGCAAGGCCCAGGCAAATGGCCATGGCGCTGGCGAAGGACATCACCAACTTGAGCCTGCCGGACATCGGGGAAGCGTTCGGTGGCAGGGATCACACCACCGTGTTGCATGCCTGCCGGAAAATGCAGGAGTTGTGCGAAACGGACAATACGATCCAGAGGGATTTTCAGGCGTTGCAGCAGATTCTCAACGGTTGACAACCCTGAAGATATCCCCGGGAAAACGTGGGGAACAATTGTGGATAAGAAAAGCTTTCCGTCAAATTCTGAAGTTACCCACAATTCATCCAGATATAATTCTGGAGTTACCCAAAGCCTTGTCCTTGACTTAACGTGTTGCTTTGCGAAGATTTTTTGAAATTGCACACTTTCTGAGAACGCTTCTAATTATCTATTAACCAAGGTCATCCATGATTATTCTTAAAACGCGGCGCGAACGCCTGCTGGAACCCTTGCAGGCCGTGATCGGAATCGTCGAACGCCGGCATACCCTGCCGATCCTTTCCAACGTCCTGATCCAGTCTTCCGGCAATGAACTGTCGTTGACTGCCACCGACCTTGAAGTGCAGATACGGACCAAGTCGCACATCGACGAAGGGACAGGCAATCAGTCCGTGACCATCTCGGCACGCAAGCTCTACGACATTCTCCGCAGCCTGCCCGGCGAAGCGGCAGTAGCCCTGGAATCGAAGGACGGAAAACTGACCGTGAAGGCAGGGAAAAGCCGCTTCAGCCTGCAAACCCTGGCTGGCCAGGATTTTCCCACGGTCGCACCCACGGCCGATGCGGGCATCGAGCTGACGATTCCGCAAAAAACGCTCAAGGCCCTGCTGGAGCGCGTGCAATACGCCATGGCGCAACAGGACGTGCGCTATTACCTCAACGGCACCCTGTTCAAGGTCAGTGGAAACGAATTAACGCTGGTGGCAACAGACGGCCACAGGCTGGGTTACGCATCCGAAGTGCTGGCCCAGGAATACGCCAAGGCCGAAGTGATTCTTCCACGCAAGTCGGTTTCGGAACTCATCAAGCTGCTGGAGCCGTCAGACCAGCCCGTCACCGTGGCACTTCGCGCCAATCAGGCCGAATTCGTGTTCGGCTCCGTCGACCTGCTGTCCAAAGTGATTGACGGCAAGTTTCCGGATTATGTCCGCGTCATTCCTTCCAGCTACACCAAGCACCTCACGCTGCAGCGGCTCGACCTGCTGCAGGCCCTTCAGCGCGCGGCTATTTTATCCAACGACAAAATTCGCGGCGTGCGTCTCCTGCTTTCGAAGAACAGCCTGGCGGTGGTTTGCACCAACAACGAACAGGAGGAAGCCCAGGAGGACCTCGACGTCGTCTATGGGCAGGAGGCGATCGATATCGGCTTCAACATCACCTATCTGCTGGACGTGCTCAACCACCTCACATCCGAAACCATCGTCTGTTCGTTTGGCGACGCGAACAGCAGCATGCTGATCACCGTGCCAGGGACGGAAGACCGGTTCAAGTACGTGGTGATGCCCATGCGCATCTGACGGCGCACGAACCCTACCGAAATCATTCAGGAAATACGACGCGTGGAACCTACCGGAACAACGACCGACAACAGCTATACCTCCGAAAACATCAAGGTGCTCAAGGGGCTGGAAGCCGTACGCAAGCGCCCGGGCATGTACATCGGGGATACCCATGACGGAACGGGCCTTCACCACATGGTTTTCGAAGTGGTGGACAACGCGATCGACGAAGCGCTCGCCGGACATTGCGACGAAATCAACGTCATCATCCACGTAGACAATTCCATTACGGTGACGGACAACGGCCGCGGAATACCGACCGACATTCACCCTGAAGAGGGACGCTCTGCCGCAGAAGTCATCATGACGGTCCTTCACGCCGGGGGAAAATTCGACGGGAACAGCTACAAAATTTCCGGAGGCTTGCACGGCGTCGGGGTTTCCGTCGTCAATGCGCTGTCCACCTGGCTCAAACTGACCATTCGCCGGGACGGAAAAATGCACCAGATGGAGTTTCGCGACGGGGATCCGGTTGCGCCGTTGGCCGTGACCGGAGAAACCGACCGACGCGGCACGGAAGTTCATTTCATGCCCAGCAGCGAAACGTTCGGCACCATCGAATTCCATTACGACATTCTCGCCAAGCGGCTGCGCGAACTGTCATTCCTCAATAACGGCGTCAAGATCGTCCTGACCGACCAGCGTACCGGCGTGGAGGAGAATTTTTCCTTTGCCGGCGGCGTGCGCGGCTTTGTCGAATATCTGAACCGAAACAAATCCGTGCTTCATCCGACCGTGTTTCATGCCACTGGCGAGCGCGAAGGCATTGCCGTGGAAGTCGCCATGCAGTGGAACGATTCCTACCAGGAATCCGTGCTCTGCTTCACCAACAACATTCCGCAACGTGACGGGGGAACCCATCTGACAGCGCTGCGTGCCGCCATGACGCGCACCCTGAACCAGTTTATCGAACAGAACGAGCTGGCCAAGAAAGCCAAGGTGGAAACCACCGGGGACGATATGCGCGAAGGATTGATGTGCGTACTTTCCGTCAAGGTTCCCGACCCCAAATTCTCGTCGCAGACCAAGGAGAAACTGGTTTCGTCGGAAGTCCGGCCGGTCGTGGATGACGTCGTGGCCGAGAAGCTGACGGAATTCCTCCTCGAGAAGCCCAACGAATCAAAAATCATCGTCGGAAAAATCATCGAGGCGGCCAGAGCCCGGGAAGCTGCGCGAAAGGCCCGCGAAATGACGCGGCGCAAAGGAGCGCTGGATGGCTTGGGTCTTCCCGGAAAGCTGGCGGACTGTCAGGAAAAGGATCCGGCCCAGTGCGAACTCTACCTTGTGGAGGGGGATTCCGCGGGAGGATCGGCAAAGCAGGGCCGCGACCGGAAATTCCAGGCCATCTTGCCGCTCAAGGGGAAAATCCTGAACGTCGAGAGGGCTCGCTTCGACAAGCTGGTTTCTTCCCAGGAAATCGCGACGCTGATCACCGCTCTGGGCACCGGAATCGGCAAGGATGAATACGCTCCGGAAAAGCTGCGCTATCACCGCATCATCATCATGACCGATGCGGACGTCGACGGCTCCCATATCCGCACGCTTCTGCTCACGTTCTTTTATCGCCAGATGCCGGAACTGGTGGAACGCGGACACATTTATATCGCGCAGCCCCCCCTCTACAAGGTCAAGCATGGCAAGAGCGAGCAGTATCTGAAGGATGATTTCGAGCTGGATCAGTACCTGCTTTCGCAAGCCCTGGCCGGTGCCGAACTTCGGTCCGGCGAGGCCGTCGTGAGCGGCCCCGCCCTGGAAAGCATCGCCCGCGAATACCTGCTCGCCGAGGCGGTCATTCGCAGGGTCGGCCGCGTCATCGAACCGCTTGTTCTGAACGCCCTGCTGCAATGTTCCATCGACGACCTCGAAATGCAGGAAGGTGCCGAGAAGGCGGCGACCCAGCTGCAGGGCATGATGGGGGACGCACAAGTGCGGATCGCGGCCCAGCCGGACGAGCGTCGCGGAGGCTTCCGCCTCGTGATCACGCGCACGGCCCACGGCAACAGCTACACCAGCGTGCTCGACCGGGATTTTCTCGCGACGGGCGACTATGCCCAGATCAGGAAGGCAGCCGGCGTGCTGGAAGGGCTGATCGGTCAGGAAGCGGTCGTCATGCGCGGCGAGCGGAAAACCACGGTCACCCGTTTCCAGGAAGCCCTGGAATGGTTGCTGGACGACGTGCGCAAGAATCTCGGCATCCAGCGTTACAAGGGGTTGGGCGAAATGAACCCCGAGCAGCTGTGGGAAACCACCATGGATCCGGGCACCCGCCGCCTTCTGAAAGTCCAGATTGAAGACGCCATCCGGTCTGACGAAATCTTTACCACCCTCATGGGGGACGAGGTGGAGCCCCGGCGCCATTTCATCGAAACCAATGCGTTGGGGGTCACGAACCTCGATGTGTGATTGGCGATGCTTTCTTTTCGGGCAGCGTGACCGGATCACGTGCTGACGATCGTCATTCCCACCTGGAACAACCTCGCGTTGCTCAAGCTGTGCGTGGCAAGCCTGCGCCGTCACAGCACGCTGCCTTTCGAGATCGCGCTGCACGTGAACGAGGGGAGCGACGGAACCCTCGATTGGGTGCGGGCTGAAGGAATTCTGCACAGCCATTCCGACCGCAACGTCGGGATTTGCCTTGCCGTCAACCAGGCTGCCGCCCTGTCTTCGCGACCTTACGTGGTGTATCTCAACGATGACATGGTGTGCTGCCCGGGGTGGGACACGGCGCTCATGGCGCGCATCCGTACGCTGGGCACAGACGCCTTCATGGTGTCGGGAACCATGATCGAACCGCGGGCCACGGGAAATCCCTGCGTGATCGTGCGGGATTACGGAAGCGGGCCGGACGATTTTCGCGAAGACGCGCTGTTGGAGGACTTGCCCGCCCTTCACAAGGACGACTGGTACGGGGCCACGTGGCCTCCGACGGTGGTCCATCGAAGCTGGTGGGACAAGGTGGGCGGCTACAGCCCCGAATTTTCGCCGGGGATCAGCAGCGACAACGACTTTTCCATGAAAATGTGGGCCGCCGGCTGCAGGATTTTCCTGGGCGTCGGCGCATCGCGCGTTTACCACTTCATGTCCCGCTCCACCGGAAAAGTGGTGCGCAATGATGGCCGGAGGCAGTTTCTGGAAAAATGGGGCATGACCCAGTCGACTTTCGACCGGCACTATCTTCGCCGCGGCCAGCCCGCAACTTCCCTGGTCCTGCCCGGGCCGGAGCCGACGGCGCGATACTACTGGGATCGCTTGCGCGGAACGGTCAAGCGGTTGTTGGCCTGATCAGGGCTGTGCGTTCGCCGTTTTCTTCTTGGCAGCCGGCTTTTTTTTCCCTGCCGTCGCTGCAGCGGCCTTTTTCCGGGGAGAGGCCGTTTTTCCTGCTGTTTTCTTTCCGGAGGCGGGGGCGCTTTTTACCGCCTTGTTTGCCAGGAGTACGACCGCCTCTTCCAGGGTGAGCGTGTCCGGCTCTGTGCCGCTGGGCAGGGTGGCATTCACTTTTCCGTGTTTGACATAGGGACCGTAGCGTCCGCTGTAGAGGCCGACCGGTTGCTGGTCATCCGGATGGGGCCCGAGCATGCGCAGGGCCCCGCGTCCCGCACTTTTTGGCTCGGCAAGAATCTGGACCGCGCGTTCCAGGGGGATGTCGAAGATGTTGTCGGCTTTCGGTATCGAGCGGAATGCGCCGTCATGCTGAATGTAGGGGCCGAAACGGCCGATGTTGACCGTGACTTTTTTCCCGTTGTCCGGGTGGACCCCCAATTCTCTTGGCAGCGAAAGCAGCTTGAAGGCAATTTCCGCCGTGACCTGTTCGGGCGTCAGGTTTTTTGGAAGGGAAACGCGCTTTGGCTTCTTGCCTTCGGGCGCGCTTTCTCCCAGCTGGAGGTAGGGGCCATAGGGCCCGTTCAGCAACAGCATGGGGACCCCGGAATCCGGTGCCGGACCAATCACCACGGGTTCGGCGGCCCCCCCGGCCCCGTCGAGGTTTCTTGTGAAATCGCATTCGGGATAGCCGCTGCAACCCACAAATTTGCCGCGCCGTCCCAAACGCACGGTCAGAGGCTTGCCGCATTTCGGGCAGGCTTCGTCCAGGACTTCCTGGGTCACTTCGGCGCGCGAGACGGCGGATTTTTGTTCGACCTGGCCCGAAAAGTCCTTCCAGAACTGATCCAGCACGGGGATCCAATCCAGCTTGCCTTCGGAAATCAGGTCCAGCTGGTCTTCCAGGCGGGCCGTGAAATCGTAATCCACATAACGCGTGAAATGCTCCGTGAGGAACTTGTTCACCACTTCGCCCACGTCGGTCGGCTTGAACCGCTTTTTGTCGAGAACCACGTATTCGCGGTTGACGAGGGTGCTGATGATGCTTGCGTAGGTGGAAGGCCGTCCGATGCCGAATTCTTCCAGCGCCTTGACCAGGCTCGCTTCCGAATACCGCGGAGGGGGCTGGGTGAAATGCTGTTCGCCCCACAGACGGTCCACCGGCAGGGATTCCCCTTCGGCCAGCGGCGGCAGCCGGGTTTCATCGTCAGATTCGTCGCTGCCCTGCTTTTCTGTCGCGTCGTCTTCGTCTTCCCGATAGACGGCAATGAACCCGGGGAAAACCAGCGTCTGCCCGTTGGCGCGGAAAAGCGTGCGCGTCCCGCCTACGGCGATGTCGACAGCGACCGTATCGAACTGTGCCTGGGTCATTTGTGAAGCCACCGTGCGCTTCCAGATCATTTCGTACAGCTTGAACTGGTCGGCGGTCAGGTGACCCCTGAGGTTGGCCGGGGTCCTGGCAATGGATGTCGGGCGAATCGCTTCGTGGGCTTCCTGGGCGTTTTTGGCCTTGTTGGCGAAGAAAACCGGGCTCTTCGGCAGGTACTCGGCGTCGAAGTTTTCCTGGATGTGGTTGCGGATGTCCTGCAGCGCTTCCTGAGACAGGTTCACCGAATCGGTTCGCATGTAGGAAATCAGGCCCACCGCACCGCCACCGATGTCGATCCCTTCATAGAGCTGCTGGGCAATTTTCATGGTGCGGTCCGTCGTGAAGCCCAACTTGCGGACGGCTTCCTGCTGCAGGGTCGAGGTCGTGAACGGGGCGGCCGCATGGCGCTGGCGTCGCTTCTTTTCCACCTTCTGGATCTTGGCGGACTGTCCGGTCAGGGCCTGCAGGATTTCCGCCTGGCGCGCTTCAGTGCCGATGCTCAGTTGCTGGAGCTTCTCCCCGTCGAACTGGATCAGACGGGCGGAAAAGGGCTGACCTTCCTTGTGGCTGTCCAGGTGGAGCGTCCAATATTCGTCGCTTTTGAAGGCGGCGATCTGGCTTTCACGTTCCACGATCAGCCGCAGGGCGGGGCTTTGGACGCGGCCCGCGGACAGGCCGCGGCGGATTTTTTTCCACAGCAGGGGCGACAGGTTGAAACCCACCAGATAATCCAGCGCCCGCCGGGCCTGCTGCGCATTCACGAGGGGCATGGAAATGTCGCGCGGATGCGCGACCGCTTCGCGAACGGCCTGCTGGGTAATCTCATAGAAGGCGACGCGTTGCAATGATTTGTTTTTAAGGAGTTTTTTGGATGCCAGAATTTCGCTCAGATGCCAGGCGATAGCCTCTCCCTCGCGGTCCGGGTCCGTCGCGAGATAAATGTGGTCGACCTGCTTGACTGCTTTTGCGATGGCATCCACATGTTTTTCGTTGCGTTCGACCAGCTGGTATTTCATCGCGAACTGCTGTTCGGGGTCCACCGCGCCCGATTTCGGCACGAGATCCCGGACGTGACCGTAGGAAGCCAGGATTTCGAAATCCGGGCCAAGGTATTTTTTGAGTGTTTTCGCCTTGGAAGGCGACTCGACGATGAGCAGGCTTTTGGACACGGGAAAAACTATTGCAGAATCCAGTCCTGATAGTGAATGAGTTCTTCCACCAGCAAGGCGTCCAGTGAGTAACCCTGGCGCCAAAGCACCATCAGGACGATCAGCTTGAGGCGTTCCAGGTCCACTTCAGGTTCGTCCAGGGACATGACGCCGGACAGGATGAGCTCCCGCTGCGCCGCCGTGAGAATCTCGTTGTTTTCGAGGAAGGCGATGAACCCCCACCCGGCTGCACCGATCCGCTCGAACTCGGCAGCGTCGAGCGAGCGCTGGCAAACGGCGTGGGTCGAGGGCGCCGGGTCCCGTTCCGCAGGAGGCAGCGGGCTGATGTTTTCCAGCCAGGCCAGGGTTTCTTCCACTTCATCTTCCCTGAACCCTGCGGCGAAAAGGCGATTCTGAAGAACGGAATGGGTGGGGTAAATGCCGCTGGCGAAAAAATTTTCGTAAACGAAAATGAGAATGTCGACCATCGATACCGTTCCCCCACATGAAAGCGATTCAGTCCGGAGCGTGGTTACATCCGCCTGAAATTGACGCGCTGGTACAGGCCGCCGGGCAGCGCCGCGATGCGCCCGTCCAGCTCCAGCGAGGTCAGCATGAGGGATACCTGCCCGGCCGTCAAGCCGGTTCGCAGGCAGAGCTGGTCCAACGTCAGGGGGGAATGGGCCATTTCCGTGAGCAAGGATCCTTCCGGCCCGGCCAAAGTGTCAGCGCCTGACAGGGCACCGGTTTCCGGGGCGAGGGCTCGGTCGGCGGGCGGAAAGCGAAGTTCTTCAAGGATGTCGCGTGCCGTTTCCACCAGCTTGGCGCCTTCCCGGATCAAACGGTGGCAGCCCTTCGAAAAGGGGGAATGGATCGAGCCCGGAATGGCGAACACCTCCCTGCCCTGCTCAAGGGCAAGCTGCGCTGTAATGATGGAACCGCTGGTCACGGTGGCTTCCACCACCAGGCACCCGGCAGAAAGCCCTGAAATGATCCGGTTGCGTTTGGGAAAGTGCCATTTCTGGGCCGAAGCACCCAGCGGAAATTCGGACACGATGGCTCCCGCACCCGCAATTTCCCGTGCCAGGTCCCGGTTGGCGGCCGGATAGACGCGGTCTGCGCCGGTACCGATGACGGCCACGGTGCCGGATGCAGCGCGCAGGGCGCCGCGGTGGGCTGCTGCGTCGATGCCGACGGCCAGTCCGCTGACGACGGCGATTCCGGCTGCGGAGAGGGATTCGGCGAACGCTTCGGCATCCAGGCACCCTTGGCGTGTGGCATTGCGGCTTCCGACGATGGCCACAAGGGGGCGCGACAGCAATGCGGTGTTGCCTTTCACGAACAGGTAAGGGGGCGGATCTGCGATTTCCCTGAGCAACGGCGGATAGGAAGGGTCATCCAGGGGCAGGAAATGGTTTCCGGGCGCCGCCAGCCAATGGCGGGTCGTTTCGGCCTGCTCCGGGGAAAACCACTTCAACAGCGGATCGGAGTGGGGGGCTGGGTCTGGGTGCAATGGGTCACTCCGTAGGAGACAGCTATAATAGTATCCCTGTATTGAAACCGTCAGTCAGGTATAGGCAAATTTATGGCGTTACTCCCCATCCTTCATTATCCGGACCCGCGTCTGCACACGCGGGCCACCCCTGTCGGGAACGTCGATGACGAGATACGCAGGCTGGTGGACGACATGGCCCAGACCATGCGCGCCGCGGTCGGGATCGGTCTTGCGGCGACGCAGGTCAACGTGCACAAGCGCGTCATCGTGCTCGACGTATCGGAGGACCAGCAGCACCTCCAGGTTTTCATCAATCCCCGGCTGGTTTCCAGTGAAGGGTCGGTGGAGCGGGAGGAAGGCTGCCTGTCGGTGCCGGGGATCTACGATCAGGTGACGCGGGCCGAAAGCATCGTGGTGGAAGCGCTCGACCGGGACGGAAAGCTGTTCACCCTGCGCGCCGAGGGGTTGCTTGCCACCTGCATTCAGCACGAAATGGACCACCTGGAAGGCAAGGTGTTTGTGGAATACCTTTCCCAGCTCAAGCAGAACCGCATCAAGAACAAGTTGCGCAAGCGGGCTCGGGAAACCCTGTAATGCGTGTCGTTTATGCCGGCACGCCGGAGTTTGCGGCGCGTAGCCTGGAAGCCCTGATCGTCGCGGGATATCCGGTGGTGGCGGTCCTGACCCAGCCGGACCGGCCCACGGGCCGCGGTTTCAAGGTTCTTCCGGGAGCCGTCAAACGGGTTGCGCTCGCTTCCCACGTTCCCGTTTACCAGCCTGAACGGCTTGCCAGCCCCGACATGCAGTCCCTGTTGCGCAGTCTTGACGCGGATGTCATGGTGGTTTGTGCCTACGGCCTGCTGCTCCCCCCCCCGCTGCTTTCGATACCCCGGTTCGGGGCCCTCAACATCCACGCGTCCCTGTTGCCGCGCTGGCGAGGCGCAGCGCCGATCCAGCGGGCGATCCAGGCCGGAGACAGCCAGACCGGAATCAGCATCATGCAGATGGACGCCGGCCTGGACACGGGAGAGGTGCTGCTGGAAAGGGACTGTCCCATTTATCCCCAGGACACGGCGCGCACCTTGCACGACAGGCTGGCTGACCTGGGAGCCCGGACCATCATCGAGGCCCTGGAAAAAGTGGGCAGGGGGGAACTGAACCCCGTCCCCCAGCCTGTCACGGGCATCACGTACGCCCATAAGGTGACGAAGGCCGAGGCGGTGATGGACTGGAACAAGGAGGCGGTACAGCTGGCCCGTGACGTGCGGGCATTCAATCCAGCCCCTGTTTCCAGGACCGTGTTCCGCGACGAACTGGTCAAGGTATGGGAAGCCGAAGCGTCGGCGCCCTCTGAAAAGGGCATGGCCGCTCCGGGAACGGTGCTTTCTGTGGATGAAAGGGGCATTTCAGTCGTGTGCGGACAGGGGATCCTGGTGCTGAAAATGTTGCAGCGGGCCGGCGGCAAGCCATTGACTGCGGGCGAATTCGTAAAAGGGTACCCGCTGGCGCCGGGCGATCGTCTGGGGGAATGATGCTCGAAATCCAGCGTCTTTCCACCCTGGCGTTGGCCCAGGTCCTGAACGGGAGAAATCTGGACCATGCACTGACGGACGTGCGCAAACTGGCCAAGGGGCGCCTCACCGACCATGAACGCGCCTCCATTCAGGACGTGGGATACGGGGTTATGCGCCACCGCGGCGAAATCGGGCAGGTGCTGCAGCAGCTCTACGCCAAGCGCCAACCCCTGCCGCCCCTGGATGCCTTGCTGATGGTGTCTGCCTACCAGCTGTTGCACACCCGATCGGCGCACCATGCGGTGGTCAGCCATGCCGTGGAAACGGCTGGCGAACTGGCCGGCCCGTCAGCGAAAGGGTTCGTGAACGGGGTGTTGCGCAACCTTCTGCGGCAGAAGGAAGACCTTGTGCACCGGGCCCACGAGACTGCGGAAGGACGCTTCAGCCATCCCGACTGGTGGATCGACAAGATCAGGAGCCAGTATCCGCAGCGCTGGGAAGCGCTGCTGGAAGCCGCGCAACAGCATCCCCCCATGACGCTCCGGGTCAACCGGCGCCATAACAACCGGGACCAGTACCTGCTGCGCCTGAACCGCGCGGGCATGGGCGCGACCTCCGTCGGGCAGGACGGGCTTGTCCTGGACCAGCCGGTTCCGGTGGGCCAGCTGCCGGGTTTTGACCAGGGAGACGTTTCGGTCCAGGACGCGTCGGCGCAATATGCCGCCGAATTGCTGGCCCTGCGACCCCGGCAGCGCGTCCTGGATGCCTGTGCGGCCCCCGGGGGAAAAACGGGGCATATCCTGGAACGCGGGAATAGCCTCGACGTGTGGGCGCTGGACCAGGACGCGGGGCGGGTCAAGAAAATGGAAGCCACCCTGGCCCGGCTCAAGGTGTCTGCCCATTGTCTCGCGGCTGACGCAGCCAGCCCGGAATCGTGGTGGGACGGGAAACTGTTTGACCGGATCCTGCTCGACGCTCCCTGCAGCGGGTCCGGCATCGTGCGCAGGCATCCGGACATCAAGTGGTTGCGCCGTCCCGAAGATGTCCCTGCGCTGGTCGCTGCACAGGCCCATTTGCTGGAGGCCCTGTGGCCGCTCCTGAGCCGTGGCGGCCGCCTGGTTTACGCCACCTGCTCCGTTTTCAGGGAAGAGAACCGGGAGCAGGCTGACGCATTTTTGGCTCGACACCCGGATGCGATGGAACTTCCCATCGACGATCCGCTGTTTGACCGGGGGCAAATCTTCCCCGATTCTATGCACGATGGATTCTTCTATGCGGTATTTCGGAAACTTTAGCCGATGCCTGGCGTTGCTGTGCCTGCTGATTTTTTCGGCAGGCAGTTGGAGCGACGGCATTTCAGTGCGCAACGCCGAAGTGTTTGCGGCGGAAGACGGCTATTTTATCAACGGCGAGTTTGAGCTCGATCTCACTCCGGCGCTGGAAGAGGCGCTGGCACGGGGAGTGCCCCTGACCTTCCAGGTCAGTCTGGACATCATCGAACCCCGCTGGTACTGGTTTGACAAGGATGTCGTCACGTTGCGCCAGGAACGGCGCATCAGCTTCAACCCCCTGACGCGGGCCTATCGGTTTTCCATCGGCTCCCTCTATCTCGGTTTCAATTCGCTCCAGGATGCATTGCAGTCCCTCTCACGCCTGAACCGGGTTCGCATTGCCGCCCCGGGAGCCCTCAGGAAGGGAAGCCATTACGAAGCCCGCCTGCAGATGAAGCTGGACGTTGCGCGACTGCCCAAGCCGTTCCAGGTGGATGCGCTGTCCTCCAATGATTGGAATCTGGCGTCGAAGCCCTTGAGCTGGAAGATTTCGCCATGAAGTGGGCCGTTGCACTGGCAGTCCTGGCGGGTGGCGCGCTTCTCTACATCCTGTCGGAGGCCACTTCCAACACGTCGCTATTTTCCGAGCATTATCCGCGGCTGCTGGCCCTGGGTGCCGGGGTCGCGCTCGGGCTGATGGGGCTCATTTCGGTCCAGCTGTGGACGCTTTACCGAAAGCTTCGCGGCCAGGTTTTCGGATCGAAGCTGACCCTCAAGCTGATCGTGATATTCGCACTCATGGCTGTGCTGCCCGGAACGCTCGTCTACGGCGTATCCGTCAAGTTCCTTTCGAACAGCATCGAATCCTGGTTTGACGTCAACGTGGACAGCGCATTGAGCGCCGGCCTTGACCTTGGACGCACGACGTTCGACAGCCTGCTGAACGACCTGGCGCACAAGGGGGACGCCATGTCGGCGGAACTGTCGGACGCTTCCGCGTTGGATGAAACGACCCTGCTCTACAATCTGAGGGACCAGTTCGGGGTTCAGGAAGCCACGCTCTTTTCGAAATCGGGGGCGGTCCTGGCCTTTTCGAGTTCGCTCAACGATGCCATGGTTCCCGACGCGCTGCCCATCAACAGTTCCATCATCCACCAGATCCGTTCCCTCAGGCCCTACAAGATGGTGGAAACGATACCCGGCAAAGGGCTCTATCTGCGCGTGGTCGTTCCGGTCAACCGCCTGTCCTTTGCGGAAGACTTGCGGGCCCTGCAGCTGATGCAGCCGGTATCGCGGGAGCTGGCCGCAGATGCGGACAGCGTGGAGGCAGCCTATCGCGGGTATCAGGAACTGCTGCTTGCCCGCACGGGACTCAAACGGATTTACGGCCTCAACCTGACGCTGGCCCTGCTGCTGACCCTGTTGACCGCGATCGCCCTGGCCTTCGTGATTTCAGAACGTATGGGTGCCCCATTGGGAGCGCTGGCCGAGAGCACGAGGGCCATCGGCGCCGGGGATTACACCAAAATGATGCCGGTGATCAGCGACGACGAATTGGGCGTGCTCACCCGCTCTTTCAACACGATGACCTCGCAGTTGAGCGAAGCGTCGGCTGAACGGCTGCGGGACCAGGAAAAACTGACGGCAGCCAAGGCCTACCAGGAAAGCATATTGTCCAATCTGTCCACCGGCGTCATCGTGTTTGACTCGGCGTTCCATCTGAAAAGCGCCAACCTGAGCGCCAACCAGATGCTGGGCGTGGACAGGGTTCAGGGCGTGCGACTCGAGGATTGGGGCAGGAGCGTGCCTGAACTGCTTCCCATCGCACAGCACCTGGCCAACCGGTTTCGCCAGGCGGAAGACAGCGCATGGGAAGGCGATGCGGATTATCAGTCCGGTTCGGGAAAGCGGAAATTCCATTTCCGGGGGAACCGCTTGCCGGAGGAGCGTGGAGGGGACTACGTTCTGGTGTTTGACGACATCACGCAAATGGTGCAGGCCCAGCGGGACGCTGCATGGGGCGAAGTGGCCCGCCGCCTGGCCCATGAAATCAAGAACCCCCTGACTCCGATACAGCTGGCTGCAGAACGCCTGAGATTCAAGCTGTCGGAAAAACTGCCCCAGGCTGATGCGGATATTCTGGAACGTTCCACCGCAACCATCGTGAACCAGGTGGATGCCTTGAAAAACATGGTGAACGACTTCAGCGAATATGCCCGTTCTTCCAAACTCACGACACGCAGCCTGGACCTGAACCGGCTGATCAGGGAGATCCTGGTGCTTTACGAAGCCATGGGCGAAAAAATCGAAGTGCGTCTTGAAGATCCCCTGCCGCTGGTTGACGGGGACGTCACCCGGCTGCGCCAGGTCATCCATAATCTGGTGCAAAACGCGTTTGACGCGCTTCAGGGATGTCCCGATCCACGGGTGGTGGTGGCAACCAGTCGCCGGGAAGACGGCGTTCTCCTGTCCGTCTCGGACAACGGTCACGGGTTTTCCGAAGAATTGCTGGGCAGGATTTTCGAACCCTACGTCACCACGAAAAGCAAGGGAACCGGGCTGGGGTTGCCCATCGTGAAAAAAATTGTGGAAGAACACCACGGTAAAATTGCGGTATCCAATTTAGAACAGGGGGGAGCGGAAATCAGTATTCTCTTCCCCTATCCGGAGATTGTGTGATGGCAAATCATATCCTCGTGGTCGATGACGAGGTCGGCATTCGCGAACTGTTGTCCGAAATCCTGAGCGACGAAGGCTATCGCGTCAAACAGGCGGCCAGCGCCATCGAGGCCAAACAGCTGCGCCAGGAGGAACGGCCCGACCTGGTCCTGCTGGATATCTGGATGCCCCATATGGACGGCATCACGTTGTTGAAAGAATGGGGGGCCGCGGGGCAGTTGACGATGCCCGTGGTCATGATGTCCGGCCATGCCACCGTGGACACCGCCGTGGAAGCGACGCGCATCGGTGCCGTCGACTTTCTGGAAAAGCCGATTGCCCTTCCCAAGCTTCTGGCGACGGTGGAACGGGCCCTGCGCAAGGGGGGGGCGGAATTCAGACCCGGCCTTTCGAGCAGCCAGCTCGGAAAGGGGGTGCTGATCAGCGAGCTACGCCGGCGCCTGGACCAAATGATCAGCCATAATGCGCCGGTGCTGCTGGTGGGCGAGCCCGGCTGCGGCATCGAGCTGGCGGCCCGTCACCTGCATCAGCCCAACACGCCGTGGTTTGCCCAGGCCGGCAACGAGTGGTTGGGGGAAAACCCCTTCGAGCCTCTGACCCAAACGCAGGGCGGCGTCATTTTCATTGCGGAGGTGGGCGAGCTCACGAAAACTCAGCAGAAGGGCCTGGCCCAATTGCTGGGGAAGCTCGACAAGCATCATGTTCGCCTGATTTGCGGAAGCAGCAAACCGGTGGCGTTCCTGATTCGCGAAGAGATACTGGACGCCGGACTGATCGCGCGACTGTCTGCCTTGACTCTGACGGTACCCGCCCTGAGGGACCATGCGGAAGACATTCCGGACATCGCCTCCACGCTGCTGCGGCAAATGACGGAGGCGGGCGAAGTGCCGGTCCGCACGTTCAGCACGGCGGCATTGAACATGCTGCGCCAGATGGACTGGCCAGGAAACCTGCCGATGCTCACCAACGCCGTGCGCACCGCGGCGCTTTCCGCAATGACGTCGGAAATCACGGCGGAAGACATCGTGCGCATCGCCCACCAGTTCGATCCGCCGACATCCCCGGCGGCAACGCCGGCAAGCTTCGATTTGCCGTTGCGGGAAGCGCGCGAGCAGTTTGAGAAATCCTACTTCGAATATCACATCCGGCTGGAGTCTGGAAACATGTCCCGGGTGGCGGAGCGGGTGGGTCTGGAACGCACGCACCTGTACCGCAAACTCAAGCAGCTGGGCATCCGTCTGGGATCGCAGCGGGGAGAAGAGTGACCCAACCCCGCATCAGGGAACGCTGGTTGATTTTGTCCCACGGATTCAATATGGATGGGCGGGCGGCGAGCCTGACCATCACGGACAAGATGCCCCATCTGATTGAAGCAGGCATCGAACCCATCGTGCTGAGCGCCGTGACCGGGTCGAAAGATGCCCGCTTCAGGCATATCCAGCTGCTGCCCTGGGGGCCTGCCGGCTTCCGCTTCGATCTGCGTCACCTGGTCGCGCTCCGCTGGGGACGCGACTGGCGCTATCGCCTGGTCACCGCATTGGCTTCGCTCCTGCTTGCGCCGCTCATCCTGCTTGAGCGGCTCGTTTTCGGGCTCCAGAGCCAGTGGTCCTGGATGCCGGCTGCCGTGTTTCGTGGCTGGAACATCATTCGCTGCGAAAAACCGGCATTGGTCTATTCCACCGGCGGCGCGTATTCGGCACACTGGGCAGGCTTCTGGCTCAAGCGGCTGACCGGAGTGCGCTGGATCGCCGAAATACACGACCCCATGGTCTTTCCGGGCACCGTGCCGGCCACCAGGAACCTCAGGTTTTGGGCCAGGCTGGAAGGCATGATTTGCCGTCATGCCGATCTGGCTTGGTGGTTCACGGACCAGGCGCTTGCCAGTGCCAAGCGGCGTCACCCTGAGCTGGGTGACCGCGGGCTCGTCATCCTTCCCGGTGCCGAACCACCATTGGCCACCGCCCCTTACGCAAAAGGCGAGTCGCTGATTCTCGGCCATTTCGGATCGCTTTCCTCGGTGCGGACGATGCGCCCTTTGGTGGACGCGTTTTCGGAATTCCGGAAAACGCGTCCGGAAATGGCAGCCCGGCTTTTCGTGCACTGTTACGGAGGCGCCATCGACGCGCCCGCTCGCCAGGCCATACGGGAACAGGGACTCGAAGCCCACTTTGTGGACCAGGGGCGGCTGGAATGGGACCCGGTGACGCGCCTGTCCGGGCGGGAAAAAATCCAGCAGCGCATGCACCGGATGGACGGACTGCTGCTGCTACACGGGAATACGGCCGACTGTGCCGAATACATCCCCTCCAAATTTTACGATTACCTGTGGGCAGGACGGCCGGTGGTGGGGCTCGTGCATCTCAACGAGCAGCTCATGCGACTGATTGAAGCGCACGGCGGCTATGCCGTGGAGGTGGATCGACAGGAAGCAGTGCTGGCCTTGCTGGAACGGGTGTTCCGTGATTGGGAAAGCGACCGGATGCGCGGCAGCGCTCTGCCGCCCATCGGGACCGGACAGGCGGTCGACGCCATCCTGGCACATACGCGGTGGACAGCGTGAACCCGACACTCCCGTCATTGGCCCCGGTCGTGCGGTTGCTGGCGTTCGGAATGCTGGCGGCGCTTCCCGTCAGTGTCGGCGGCGTGAATCTTTTTGCGGCCCTGACGGTATCGGCGGCCCTTCTGTCGCGGGAATGGTGGCAGGCTTGCGGCAAAGTGTGGCGCCAGCCGGTAGCCCTGTCCGTTTTGTTCCTTCTGGGGCTGCTGGTGGTCGGAATGGCTTATACGGAAGGGACGCTGCAGGATGGTTGGGCCGTGCTGACCAAGTACCGCAAGCTCATGCTGATCCCGATCCTGCTGCCCTTCTTCCAGGAAGACCGTGATCGACTGACGGCCATGCGTGTCCTGGCTTTCTCCATCGGTTTCACCGTGCTGGCTTCATGGACCGAATTTCTGGGCTGGACCCATGTGAGCGATCCGGCTTACGTCACGGACAGCCCGCCCGGGGACGCCGTATTCAAGATGCACATTCCCCAGGGCACGTTGTTTTCGCTGTTGGTGGTGCTTGGAATAGGCCTTGCCCGGGAAGCGCGTACGACGCTGTCGCGCGCCATTTACTGGGCCATGTCCGCGCTGGCAGCCGTCGACATCGCGTGGGTCATGGTCGGCCGCACCGGAAAGGCCATTCTGCCCGTGATCGCGATCTGGGCTCTGTGGGAGACGGCGCGCGTACGCGCGGCGGGTTCCCGCTTTCGCTGGATCACGGTGTGCGCGGGAACCTTGCTGGTTCTGGCGGCCACAGGATGGATCGCGTCCAGCCAAAACACCATGCTGGGTTCCGTCGCCCGGGAAATTCACCGGTCCGAGGAAACCGGTGCGATCACGTCGCAAGGCATCAGGCTCTCGTTCTATCGCATGGCCGCGCAGCTGATTTCCGAACGGCCCTGGGTTGGCCATGGCACCGGCTCGGTGCCGGCGGACACTGAAATTCTGGCAGCCCGGGGGAGTACTCCGGTCTCCCGCGTGTCCACCGTCAATCTTCACAACGAATTCCTGATGTGGACGGTGCAGTTCGGATGGCCGGGCCTGACCGCCATCCTGATGCTGTTCGCGGCCCTTTGGCGCGAATCGTTTCGCCAGTCCGGAACGACGGGCCTGCTGCTGCGCGGACTGTGGGTCGTGTTCGCTTCCGGCTGCCTGTTCAATTCCTACCTCCTCGATTTCGCGGAAGGGTACGCCCTGGTGCTGTCCGCAGGGATCCTGCTGCCGCTATGATGCTGCTCGACCGGTTCCGACTGATCCCCACGGCCGTGGAAGTGCCGACCACGCGGCCTGTCTGCAATCCGTCCATCCTGGCGGTGGAAGAGGGCTGGGTTGTGCTGGTGCGTACGCTGGATCCCGTGCCCTACACCGGCTCCGGTCACGATTATCTCAGCAGCGAAAACTGGCTGATCCGCTATGACAGGGAGTTGAGGCCGTTATCCAAGTCGAAGCTCAGGGATGAGGCCGTCGTGGAACGTTGTCCCCAGGCACGCAACGGGCTGGAGGATGGCCGCCTGTTCACCTGGTCGGGACAGCTATGGGCGCTTTTCAGCGGCCTGGAGCGGCACGGCAACGCGTTTTTCAACACCATGGTGCTGACGCGGGTTGAAGGGGACCGTCTTACGGATCCCGTGGTGATCCCTTCGCCGCGTCGCCAGAACCGCGAAAAGAACTGGATGCCCTGGGTCCTGGACGGAGTCCTTTATTTCATCTACTCCACGCAGCCGATGGAAGTCTACCGTTTCGACGGAACCCGCTTGCAACCGGCCCATCATGGGGCGCGCGCATTCAAGGGCATGAAGGGCCTGATGTCCGGGTCCTCGCAGGTGATTCCCTGGGGTGAGCACTATCTGGCCGTTACGCATCAGAGAAACCGGGCGCCTTTGGCGACACGCCTGATTCAGAAATATGTCACCCACGACCCCGATTACCAGAGAAAGAAAGTGCGTTTTTCTCATTACCTGCTTCTGCTGGACCGGCATTTCAACGTCAAGGGGCACTCCCGGGCATTCAGCTTTGAAACGGAAGGCATCGAATTTTGCGCAGGCATGGCCTATCGGGAAGGTCGCCTGCTGATTTCCTACGGAGTCATGGACGAGAAGGCGCGTCTGCTCGAACTGGATCCCGCCTGGGTGGACGGCATGGTCGGGCTAAGGCCGCGGCCGCGCAATCTGGACCGGACCGCACCGCCGGTATCCGCCAATGCGGCGCCCGTCGCAGTGGACCTGATCGTCTTGAATTACCGCAACTTCAATACCACGGCCGCCCGATGCCTGGATTCCCTGCGGCCCCAGCTGGCTGCATGTCCATCCCGCGTCCGGATGCAGTTGCTCGACAACGGCTCGCCCGACAGCAGTCCGTCAGACATCGTGTCCTATGCCCGAGGTTTTCCAGAGCTGGCGTACGAATGCCTTTCGGAAAACCTGGGGTTTGCAGGAGGGATGAATCATGCCGCCAAGCGCGGCAGCGCCGAATGGCTATTGCTTGTGAACAACGACACCGTCTTTGCTCCCGGCAGCCTGGAACATCTTTTGCGCGCCCTGGCATCGGCCAGCCTGGATGTCGCGGCCGTCGGACCCGTGACCAACGCGGCCGGCAACGAGCAGGACTATTTCCTGGAAGGCGGAGCCGAAGAAGTTCTTGCGACGGCCGCCCTGTTCAGCAAGCACCCGGTCCGCCGCCTGTTTCCCGTGTACCGGCTCGATTTTTTCTGCGTGGCCGTTCGCCGCACCGTCTGGGAAATGCTGGGGGGGCTCGATCCGGCGTTCGGCCTGGGGTATTACGAAGATTTCGATTTCAGCGTGCGTGCGCGCCTTGCGGGTTACAGGCTGATGATGTGCGAAGACGCTTTCGTCTACCATCAGGGGGGCGCGAGCTTCAAGCAGTCGGCCAATACCAAGCGCCTCATTCGCGCCAACCGGGACCTGTTCACGGCCCGATACCCTGAGGTGGCATTGCCCCACAAGCGCGAGGGCAACCTGGCCACCTTGAAACTGTACGAGGAGCTGCTCCGTTCCGGAGAGGCTGCCACGCCGTACATGGAAAGGATCGCGCTGAGGAAATGGGCCCTGGAGCGGGCCATGCCGAAAAGCTTCAGCAAGCGGCGCCAGTGGAAAAAAGCCAAAGCGGCATTGCTGCTATAAATCAGGAGCCATGGATGGCCAACTATTTGCTCTACCGTATTTCCAGCAAGGTCAACGCGAAGCCCAGGGTCGCGGGGTTCTCGAAAATGGCCTGCCTGGATAACCTGCTCGATGCCTTTCCGGGGTACCGCATGATTTGCATCGCCGACAATTGCGATGCCGAAACGGTGGCCCTGCTGGAGAGAAAGGGGTTCTTCAAGCTCGAAGTGACCCGCCTGGGGCAAGCGGCCTCGTTTTACCATTTGGCCCGCATGGCCATGGAAACCCTGCATGACGAGGACATCGTCTACTTTATCGAAGACGATTACCTGCATGTTCCCGATTCCGGGAAAATCCTGGAGGAAGGCATTCAGGTGTTCGACTATGTCACGCTCTACGACCATCCGGACAAATACGGGGTGTTCGGCAAGGGGCGAAATCCGTATGTGGATGACGGAAAGCTGTCTGAAGTGACGCAGCTGTACAAAGGCGCTTTCGCCCTGTGGCGAACCACCAACTCCACCACCCATACGTTTGCCTGCCGGGTCAAAACCCTGAAGGAAGACCGTTGGGTGTGGCTGGGCAAGCTCAAGCTCCGGCCGAGGCTGCAGGATTTTTATGACTGGATTTTTCTCACAAGGCCGGGCTTCCATGGCGGCCGGCTCAAGGCGAAACTGCTGTTGCGCCAGACCATGGCGCGCCTTGCCGGATTGGCAGGGTTCAGGAAGCGGACGCTGGGGGTGCCGGTTCCGTCCGCGTCCGCCCATTTGGAAGCCGGTTACCTTCCGGACGGATTCGACCTCGAGAGATTTCGGGGCAAGGGGTTGGCGTGAATAGCCTGCAGCAGTTTCTTTCGGCCCTCCGGATTTTCCGCAGGGCATTCCTGATCAAATCCTGGTCCGTCATTCATTCCCAATACGGAGAAGACGCGGTGCTTCAGCACCTGGTCACGCAGCCGCGGGGAATCTATGTGGATGTGGGATGCTGGCATCCGAAGAAGTTTTCGAATACCTGGTTTCTCTACCGGCGGGGTTGGCGCGGGGTCAACATCGACCTTGGGGAAGTGAAGATCAGGACCTTTCGCTGGGTGCGCCCCCAGGATCACAATGTCGTGGCGGCGGTGTCCGACGCTCCGGGAACCGTCACAGTCCAAACCGACAAGGATTTTTCGGTGGGAGAGCAGATCGTGCCGGAAGGGCAGTCGCCAAGACCCGGATTCGGTCACTCCCGGGTGATGGCCACGCGGACGCTGACGGACATCCTGGACCATTCGCCCTATGCCGGAAAAACCATCCAGCTGCTCAACATCGACGCCGAAGGGCACGACCTGCACGTGCTGCGAGGCCTCGATTTCGATCGCTATGCTCCGGAGCTCGTCCTGGTGGAATCCTACGTGCAATCGGTGGAAGCGTTGCTGCAATCCGAGCTGCACGGGTTCCTGTCGGGCAAGGGCTACGCGATGTTCAACTGGGTCGGCCCCACACTTTTTTACAAACGATGAACCATGCAGGGGCATAACCTTTTATCATTCGAAGTTTCGCCGTTTTCCGGAGCTTTCCGTTGAATGCAGGCCACCGCACATCTTAGCCATCCCAAATACCGTACCGACATCGACGGGCTGAGGGCCGTCGCCATCCTGGCGGTGCTCGGCTTCCACGTTTTTCCGGAATGGATGCGCGGGGGTTTCGTCGGAGTCGACATTTTCTTTGTCATTTCCGGGTTCCTGATCAGCACCATCATTTTTGAAAATCTGGAGGCGGGTCACTTCAGCTACGCCGAGTTTTATGCGCGGCGCATCAAGCGGATTTTCCCGGCTCTGGTGCTGACCCTGGCAGCGAGCTTTGCCCTGGGCTGGATCCTGATGCCCGCGAAATATTTCGCCCTGGCCGGCAAGCACATGTTCTCCGGGGCTGCGTTTTTGGCCAATTTCACGCTGTTGCGGGAAACCAATTATTTCAATTCCACGGGCGAAACGGACCCGTTCCACCATTTGTGGTCCCTGGCGGTTGAGGAGCAGTTCTACATCGTCTGGCCGTTGCTGCTCGGCCTGGTCTGGCGGCGTCGCTGGAATTTTTTCTGGATCACGATGGGCGTTGCGCTGTCGTCTTTTGCCTTCGACCTTTCCACGCTTTCCAGCGATGCGGCCGTGGC
The DNA here is from genome assembly GCA_021826025.1 of Pseudomonadota bacterium. Classification (GTDB taxonomy): domain Bacteria; phylum Pseudomonadota; class Gammaproteobacteria; order Burkholderiales; family Ferrovaceae; genus JAKBAT01. The sequence goes on from JAKBBG010000006.1 coordinate 26,809, forward strand.
CTTCTATTCCCCTTTGTCACGTTTCTGGGAACTGATGCTGGGCGGGGTGCTGGCCTATTTCCAGCTGCACCGGCCCGGATTGCTTTCCAAAAACCCCCAGTGGCTGTCCAGCGCCGGTGCCGCGCTGGTCGTGACAGGCTTTTCCGTCATCAGCCCAGGCAGCGATTTCCCGGGGTGGGCCGCCCTCTTCCCGACGCTGGGCGCATTTCTTCTCATCGCGGCCGGACCGCTGGGCTGGGTCAACCGCAGGCTGCTGTCCGCAAAGCCCATGGTCTGGATCGGGCTCATCAGCTACCCCCTTTACCTGTGGCACTGGCCGCTGCTGGTGTTCGCGCGCTTCCACACCCTGGGGGACCCTTCCGTGGCGCAACGTCTTGCCGTGGTGGCGGCGAGCATTGCCGCGTCCTGGGCAACCTACCGTTTTTTGGAGAAGCCGGCCCGCTGGAAATGGCCCGGCAAGCCCGTGGTGGCCACGCTGCTCGTTATGCTGTCGGTGCTCGCGGTGGCCGGAAAGGTGTCCGACCGCGAACAGGGCTTTCCCAACCGTCCCGTCAATGCGGAGCTGCTGAAGTTCCGATACGACTATGCGCGCGATTTCCGGACCGGGCGTTGTTTTATCGAAGCGTCGAAAAAGGAGTTTTCCGAGACCGATTTCCAGCCGGAATGTTCGGGCCGGAGTGGTCCGGACGACACGGCGCCTGTCGTGCTCCTCTGGGGGGATTCGTTTGCGGCCTCCCTGTACCGGGGCTTGAAGCACGAAAGCGGGCCGCTCGGATTCGACCTGGCGCAGTACACGGCAAACGGATGCCCGGGCATCCTCGGGTTTGATATCGACAAGCGGCCGGGTTGCAGCGAAATCAACGCCTACGTGTTTGGGCGGATCAAGCTGTTGAAGCCGCACACGGTGATCCTGGGGGGAAACTGGACGCTCTATGACCGCCGCCACAACAACTGGACCCAGCTGGATTTCGTGAAGCTGCGGGCAACCATGCAGGCGCTGAGACAGGCGGGTGTCGTCCACATTGTCATTTTCGGGCAGTTGCCCACCTTCAAAATCGACCAGCCGATCGTCGCCAACAAGGTCTTCAGGAAGGGGGAGAAGGACCGGACGATGCGCAGCGTCAACCCGCTGGATTACCCGGTGAACGAGCAAATGCGGCAGTTTGCGAAGGACAACGGGGTGGATTTCGTTTCTCCCCTGGACCTGCTTTGCAATGCCCAGGGTTGTCTGATTTCCGCTTCACGCGACGAGCTGGTTCCTCTGGCATTCGATTACGGGCATTTGACCGAAGCCGGGTCGGTTTTCCTGCTTGAACGGGCCGTTGCGCAAAAGCAGCTCGCGTTGCCCTGAAGATCACGGCCTGTCGGGACCGGAAGGCAGCAGCTGCCGGACAGACTGAAGGACCCGGGACAGCGCAAGCTCGTCCAGGCAGCGGCTGTGGCTTTCCTGATGCCGGTCGCATCCCTCCTGGCGACAGGGCACGCAATCCCCCTCCCCCTGGAGGAGGCATACGTTTCCCACCTGCCGGGACCCTTTCATGTCCCACGGGCTGGCTGCCTGCGCATAGGTTGCCGGCCAGGGGCCCCATTTCACGGGATTGGAAGGGCCGAACAGGGCGATGGTGGGAATGTCGAGCGCAGCAGCCAGGTGGGTGACCCCGGTGTCGGGACCGACGAAAAGGGCTGCTCCGGCGATCAGGTCGGCGGTCTGGGCCAGGGACAGCGTACCGCACAAATTGACTGCATCGCAGGCGTCGGCGATTTCGCCGACATAGCGGATTTCTTCCGGGTCGGGGCCGCCGCTGAGCGCCACGACATACCCCATTTGCTGCAATGAACGGGCAAGTGCGGCCCAATGCGGCTGCGGCCACATCTTGTATCGGAATTTGGGATAGGGGTGAAGCACGGCATAAGGGCATCCCGCCACGGAAGCCGGAAGGGTTCCGCCGGCCGTGGGCGGCACCACCCGGTATTGTCTCGGAATGCCAAGCAAATCCAGCACCTTGAGGCCCATGGTCACGGAGTGCGTGTGCAGGTCGTCGAACAGGATGCGCCGCTTCAGGAGACGGACCGACAGCCAGGCGGAATGGGGATTGTAGAGGCCGGCGGTCGTGCTGCCTGCGATGAAGCAGTACCACCGGGCGCGGTCGGAGGAAACGGTGGTCAGGGCCACATCATAGCGTCGCCAGAGGGCTGCGGCTTCCCTCAGCCGCGCGAACAGCCCCGCCCGGTGGGGCGTGACGAGAACCCGGTCCACGTCGGGATTGCCTTCCAGGATGCCGGCCATGCCTGAAAGCACCAGAACGTCGATGCATGCGTCCGGTTCATGGCGACGGAGGGCCCGGATGACGGGCGTCGTCAGCAGCACGTCTCCGATGCGGAGCGTACACACCACCAAATAACGCGTGCTTGGAGATCTGCTCATACCGGCCTCAATCTATCACAGCGTCAGGCGGCATGGGTCTGGCGCAACGGTCAGCGCGTCCAGGGGACTGGCTTGGGTGCGGCGGGCGGGGCATCCAGGGGCGTTCCCTGTGCGCTGTCCAGGTACAGGGGGGCCGCGTTTCCGGTGCCGTCCAGGTCGAGCAGGCCGGTGATGCGGCCGGCGCCGGCGTCAAAGGAGCCTCCTCCCAGACGGCGGCCATCCAGCCAGTTGTCTTCGATGAAACGCACGATCGAAGCCTGGCTGATGAATGTATGGTCCACATGGTTCACCCTGGCCCAGGGGGATATGACCAGGAACGGGATGCGGGTGCCCGGCCCGCATCGTCCGTTGACCGGTTTTCCGCTGACGCCGGGCAGCGGCGTTCCGCTTCCGCACACGCCGGGTCCGTTGAGCTGGTCGGCCTGGGTGTCGAAAGAAGGGTTTAGCGGCCGGATGTAGGCATGGTCGTACCAGCCGTCCGAATCGTCGTACGTGACGATGATCAGCGTGTTTTTCCAGTCCGGCTGCTGCTGCAGGAAATTGATCGTCTGCGTGACGAAGGTCTGTTCGTCGAGCGGGTCGGAATAGCCGGCATGCGCATCCTGGTAGGCGGGAGGCTTGAGAAAGCTGACCGCCGGAAAGTTGCCGGCCGCCACGGCGGCGAAAAAATCCTGAAGGTCGTACTGGTGGTTGGCAGGATCCGGCGTCTTTCCGTCACCCAGATAGGAATGGCCTACGGACTCCAGGGAGGCGGGGCGTGCGTGGGTCGGGTTGGCCGTGGATTCGAAGTACTGGAACCAGTTGTGGTGCGGCATGTAGTCCCTGACGGTGCGGCGGGTGACGGCCGAAACCGTGCTTCGCCGGCACCCGGTGGTGCCGTTGGGGTTGGTCGCGCTCAGCTTGAATCCCCCCATGAAACCACCCCAGGGGATGTCGGCGGCGTTGAGCAGGTCCCCGATGTTCTTGCCGACCATCATGACCTGGTCGCCGGGGCTGGAACAAACGTCGTAGCCGGGATCCACGTCGTTGATCAGGGTGCGCCCTCCCTGCCCGTCGTCGATGTAATAGGAGGCGGCAGCCGACGTGAAGGGCCGTATTGTGGTGGCCACAAAGCGGACGCCGTTGGTCTGCCCCGACACGGCTTCCAGCGCCCCGGGCGTGGAAGGGCCGTACGTGTCCGTGAAGGCGTTGTCGTTCATGGCGAAGCGCTGGGCGTAGTTCCACAGCGCCGTCACCGTGTTGCCGTCGTAATACCCCATGACCTGCCCTGTCGTCGCCAGGGAGCCCTCTCTTTCTGGGGTGCCCTTGCCGGTGTATTTCGGGAACAGGTCCATCAGGCCGCGATCGAAAGCCTGCTGCTCAGCCGTATAGGCATGTCCCTGGTCGGCCGTGGCCGCCTGGGATCGGTCCAGTCGGAACGGGTTGGTCGCCCCGTTCCCGTTGGCCAGATTTCTGGCGGTGGGGTTGTCGGTCAGCAGCGCCGGCGTGAGCCCGTGAACGGCGGGAGTGCCCGGAAGGGGAAAGAAGCGGGGAGAGCCTGCGGGGTTGACGGCGTGGGGGTAGGTGCCGAAGTAGTGATCGAAGGACACGTTTTCATCGTAGATCACCACGAGGTGTTTGATGGGTGTCGCTGTTTGCAGGGCGTTTGCCGGAACCGGCGCCGGCGTCCGGGACGAACCGCTCCCATGGGCGGCCAGCGCGAAGACCACGCTGGCTGCGGTCAATGCCAAGGTCCGTTTTCGCGGGTTCAAAATAGTCTGAAAAAGGCGCGTGCGGCGACGCTGCAGTAGGGTTCGGCCGCCGAGTGATAGCCTTCCAGGCTAAGGAGCGTGATCACCTGGTCCAGGGCGGTCTGGTATTGATGGCCGACAAAAGCCTTCTGGGTCGCCGAAGCGATTTTCCCGAGAGTCCGCCGCGCGTACTCCGTGAGGCCATGGCTGGCAAGCGGAACGGGGTGCTCCTGCGTATCCAGGTCCAGGGTCGCATAGCGCAGGAACGGATGGCTGCCGACCTTGCTGTCGAGCATGGCCGTCATGGCGGCGGCGCCCTGGCTCCAGAACACTTCGGGGTCGCGATGTGCGCCGCACAAGAACAGGGGCATGCTGGGCGTGTAGTCGCGCAGGTCGTTGAGTTTCAGGTCCTGGCGCAACCGGTTTGCCGGCTGTTTGGGCAGTGTGGGAAGAACATCGGAAAAATTTGGCTTGGAACCGTCCGGCGGGGCGGCACCGTCGGGGTGTGCGGTCACGTCGTCCACGTAGGAAGACCGGAATGCGCTGTTGATCAGGTAATTGGAAGGGTCTAGCCAGGCGGCATTGAGCACGCCTTCATGCAGCGAGTCGAGATTGGCATAACCGGTGGGCGGCGACTGGAAAATGGCGGCGAGCGGGATTTTTCCGGCCTGGACCAGGGAACGGAAAGTGTCCTTGGTGACGTTTCCTGGAAACAGGCGGGGCGCATCGGCATAGCGCGGATTGAATATGTCCTCGAGGCGGATGGCGTTCTGGGCCAGATGGGCATAGGAGTTGGCAATCATTGAAAGGTAGACCGATGCGCCGAAATTGGGGTGCCCGAGGAATACTTCGTCCCCTGCCGCCGCGAGGGCGTACGGACCCGACAGCGGGGCGCCCGCAGTCGCGGGCCTTCCTTGCGCATCGAGCGCCTTGAGGGTTGCCATGGCCACATACCCTCCCTGCGAATAACCGGTGACAAACAGCTTGCCGCTGTCGCGGACCCAACGGCGGATCCGCGAGAGCCGGCTTCGGCCGGCTGCCAGCCCGTCCAGCATGTCCCGGGCCTGCTGGGTTTCGTTCAGGTAGGGGGCATACGTCAGGCGGGAAACGTCATAGCCGGCGTAATTCGGGGCGATGACGATGTAGCCTTGCGCGGCGAACAGCAGGGCGAGACGTTGCGAAAGCCTGTGTGCTGAATTTTTGGGATCGGTGATGGCGGAAAGGTCGGCGGCGCGGTCGATGGCTGTTCCATGCGCATACAGGACGATCGGCCTGGCTCCGTGACAGCGGTGCGACGGGCCGTAGGGAACCATCAGCGCCCCCGACGCGTTGGTCAGCTCGTTTTCGCCGCCCACCGTTTCGTATTCGAATTTGGCGACCCGGACGCCGCACGCCGGCTGTCCGATCAACGCTTGCTGGTCGGAGGGAAACTGGCTGAGCCAGCTTCGCAGCTCGGACGCGGGCAGCGCGACCATGGTCTTCCAGGGGCTGCCATAGGCCGCACTGCTGACGAGCAGCAGGAAGGGTAGGAGCAGTTTCAGGCGCATGGATTTCGGAAACGGGCCGGTGTTCTGGGGACGTTGCCTAGTGTGCCGCATTCCGGGCTGCGATGACATATTCATGATGGCATTACATTTATTCATGAACCCCTGCGCCAAAATATGATATTTATTTTGGAATAAACATATTAGTCAAGGTTATATCAGGGCAGGGGGACAATGTGAGGGGGAAATACAGGAAGGCAACCGCAATGGTTGGCCTGCTGGCGGCTTTTTTACTTTATCCGGCACATGCGTCCGGAACACCCCGGGGAGACGATCCGGTCGCGAGAGGCGGCTATCTCGCCCATCTGGGGGACTGCGCGGCCTGCCATACGGCAGAAGGCGGCAAGCCCATGGCCGGCGGGCTGGAAATGAAAACCCCCTTCGGGACCCTTTATTCCACCAACATCACCCCGGACCCTCGCACCGGCATCGGGTCCTATACCTTCGAGCAATTTGACCGGGCCATGCGCCAGGGAATCGCCGCAGACGGCCACAATCTCTATCCGGTCATGCCCTATGCGTCTTTTGCCAAAGTGGATGCCGAAGACATGCGGGCGCTGTATGCGTACCTCATGAAAGGGGTCCAGCCGGTCAGCCAGCCCAACAAGGAAAACCGCATGCAATGGCCCTTCAGCATGCGGTTCGGCCTCAAGGTCTGGAACGCCGTGTTCCTGCAAGACACTCCCTACCGACCCGATCCGTCCAAATCGTCCCAATGGAACCGGGGCGCATACATCGTCCAGGGGCTGGGGCATTGCGGCGCCTGTCATACCCCGCGCGGGTTCGCCATGCAGGAAAAATCCCAAAGCGATGGCGGTGAACACGGCAGGGAATTTCTGGCCGGCTCCACGCTGGACGACTGGCATGCCGTGAGCCTGCGCAACCAATGGCCGGCCGAGGCGTTTGCCCGGTTTCTGAAAACGGGACACAACGACTATGCCACCGCCTACGGCAGCATGACGGAAGTCGTGCACCACAGTTCCCAGTATTTCAGCGACAGCGACCTGGCGGCCATCGGCGAATATCTGCGGACTCTGCCTCCCAACGAGGAAACCAACGCCATCATGCCAAGGGCGGCAGTCCGGGTCCGGGAAAGCGACCTGTACAAAACGCGGGGCGGCCTCGGTTATGTGCAGTTCTGTTCGACCTGCCACCAGTACGACGGCGGCGGCGTGGACAAGTTTTTCCCGCCCTTGGCGAACAATTCGTCCGTCCAGTCGAAAGATCCGACATCCGTCATCCACGTGGTGTTGAGCGGCTGGCAGGCGCCCGAAACGGAACAGGCGAAACATGCGTTCCACATGCCCGGATATGCCCGGCTGACGGATCAGGAACTGGCCGAAATCATCACGTTCGTGCGCACTCAATGGGGCAACCGCGGGCAGGCCGTCACGGCGGCCGAAGTCCGGAATGTGCGGGACGCAGCAGGCCTCAAAGCGGAAGACGCTTCGAAAGCGCCCCTGCCCCGTTTTGCCGACATGCTGTCCAGGCCAAACGCTGACCAGCTGATCTACGGCATGCGGCTCATGATGGACAGCAAGGCGCTGATGCCCGAACACGTCGGCGACGTCCTGGTCTGCACGAGCTGCCACCTGAACGGAGGAACCGTGGCTCATGCGGCGCCTTACGCAGGGGTTGCTGCGGTTTTCCCGAGCTACCGGCCCCGTGCCGGCAAGGTCATCGACCTCAAGGACCGGCTCAATGGCTGCATGCTGCGGTCGATGAACGGGAAAGTGCTGGACAAGGAATCCAAGGAGATTCTGGCCATGGCTGCCTACATGGAAGACATGAAGGTCGCCGTCAAGGAAGGGCAGCCCATCCCCGGTCGCGGGGTCGGAAAGATGGACCGCAAAATCCTGCCGGATGCCGCGAACGGGAAGAAGATTTACGCGAAGCAGTGCGCCGTCTGTCATGGCGACCAGGGTGAAGGCATCCGGCGCAAGGACGGCACCTTCGTGTTTCCGCCCCTGTGGGGCAAGCAATCCTTCAACATCGGGGCGGGCATGGCACGGACCTACACGGCAGCCGCGTTCGTCAAACACAACATGCCGATATCCAGCAGTCAGGCGTTTCCCCTGGGCCAAGGCGGCTTGACCGACCAGGAGGCCGTGGATGTGGCGCAGTATTTCACGCATAGGCCGCGACCGGATTTTGCCGGCAAGCGCAAGGATTGGCCGAAAGGCGGCAAACCGGACGATGCCCGGTACTGACCGGCAATTTTTTGACAGCGATTGGAAATGGAGTGACGCATGGTTTCGATTTTGTATGTGAAGATGGGTGCAGCCAAAGGCCTCCGGACCGTGGTCCGGATGGCGGCAGGGGTGATGGCGGGGTTGCTGGCCCAGTTCCTTGTGAATGGGGCCTTCGCCCAGGAGGCCCCCGGCGTCTATCCGCCCTGGAGCGGTGGCGACAACAATCCCGTCGAGTCCCGGGGGCTCGAGTTTACGGTGCCGGAAGTGGACAACCTGCCGGACCTCCATGGCAACCCCATGGCTGCGGAACTGTCCATTTTTGTCGGGGGGAACTACTTTTTCGTCATGGCGCCGCTGGTGCATGCTTTCGAGAAGAACCACCCCGCCCTCAAGGGAAAAATTTATTACGAGACGCTGCCGCCCGGCCTTCTGGTTGATCAGCTGCGTCGCGGCGGTACGATCACCGTCGGCAACATGACCTGGACTGTCCATGCCGACGTCTACGCAGGCGGTCTGCGGCGCGTGGAGGCCACCATCAAGGAAGGGCTGGCTGTCGGGCGGGCCGTGCCCTATGCCACCAATACCCTGACCATCATGGTGCCCCGGGGAAATCCTGCCCGCATCACGGGCCTCAATGACCTGGGCAAACCCGGCGTACGTCTGGTCATGCCAAACCCGGCCTTTGAAGGCGTGGGGCGGCAGATCAAGGAAAGCCTGGCGAAAGCGGGCGGAGAGGCGCTGGTGCGGGCGGTCTACGAGACCAAGGTGCGCAACGGGGAAACCATGCTCACGCGCATTCATCACCGTCAATCTCCCATGGCGCTCATGCAGGGAAAGGCGGATGCCGGCGTGACCTGGCAGTCGGAAGCCGTATTCCAGGAACAGATCGGCAATCCCATCGGCCACGTGGAAATTCTCGCTGCGCAAAACGCCACGGGAAGCTATGCGGCCGCCATGGTCCATGGGGCGCCGCACCCGGAAGCGGCGAAGCAATGGCTCGAGTTTTTGACGTCACAGGAAGCGCAGGACATTTTCAAGCGGTTTGGATTCAAGCCCTACCCTGCCGGCAACGCCGGGGTGGAGTGAGCCGCGATACGGACCCGTTAACGACACTTCAGGAGAGACACGAATGACTTTCAAGAAAACCTTGGCTGCGACGATCCTTGCGGCAGGCATGGCGGCGACGGCGGCCCATACTGCCCTGGCGGCCGATGACGCGGCGACGGCCGAAGCCCGGAGCGAATACGTCAAGCCGAACATGACGCATGAAGCATACGGAAAGCTGGACATCGTCGTGCCGCTGACCACGGACGACAAGGGGGTTCAGGGAAAGAAGCTGCGCAACATTGCCAATTCACTGAAGGCGGCCGAAGTGTGGAAGGGTGAGATGAAGGTCGCCGTGGTGATTTACGCCAAGGGCATCACGCTGCTGAAAAGCCCGGACGAAAAGGTCAGGAAGGAGCTGGACGCGTTGCGCGGCAAGGGGGTGCGTTTCCTGGTTTGCGACAACACCTTGAGCGAGCAGGGTCTCGACTTTCACAAGCTCTACAACGTGACCGACGCGGACATCGTGCCTTCGGGCTTTGCCGAAGTGGCCTTCCTTCAGGCCCGGAAGCATTTTGTCCTCGACTCGTCGAACTGACGCAGGGGCAACGACGCAAGGAGACGCGAAATGGAAATCGTACTCTGGGGGTTTGTGTTTGGGGCCATCCTGCAGTTTGCCCGCCTGAACTGTTTCGACACGATCGTCGGAATGGCGGTGCTGCGCGATTTCAGTATCGCTAAAACCATCGCCTTTACCATCGGGCTCGGCATCCTGCTGTTTCAGGTGGAAATACAGCTGGGATGGGCGGATTTCCACGTCAAGCCCCTGCTGGTGGCGGGAGTCGTGGTGGGTGGCCTGATATTCGGCGTGGGCATGTCGCTTCTGGGCTATTGTCCGGGCACGGTCGCGATTTCCCTCGGCCAGGGGCGCCTTGATGCCCTGGTCGGCATCGTCGGCGCCCTTTGCGGGTCGCTTGTGTTTGCCGACCTCTATCCCCGGATCGTCCCGCTGCTGGGCCCGGATTTCGGCGCGTTGTCCGTGCGCGACCTGTTTTCCAGCCACGCGCTTTTTGAAGTGGTCAGCGTGATGCTGGCGATGCTGTTCATGGGAATTGCCCTGTTCCTGCAACGGCTGGAGCGACGCGACTGGCGCTGGCTTTACGCGGCTGTCGGCTTGGCGTTGCTCAATGCGATGCTGGCCTTGCCGATGTTCGAAGGGCGCCCCATGGGGGCGTCTTCCGCGTTTCCCCTTGCGGCGATGGCCCTGTCAGGCATGCAGGGGTCGGCTTACTGGGACAAGGTGTTTTCCACGGGGTCCTGGGAGTTGTGGTTTCTAGCAGGCGCCTTCCTGGCCGGTCTCGTTTTTGCGGTGCTGCGGGGAAGTTTCCGCCTCGTGAGCGTGCCTGACCTGTGGATCCGGTACCGCGGTTCCGAACCGGGGCAGCGGTTCTTCTGGGCCTTCATCGGAGGCTTCCTGCTGCTGTTCGGAGCCCGCACGGCAGGGGGATGCACGTCCGGGCACATCATTTCGGGCGGAATGGAACTGGCCCTGAGCAGCCTGATTTTTGCCGTTGCCGTGTTTGCAGCATTCTTGGCGACGGGGCATTATTTTTACCGGGTCAGGGGACGTCAGCAAACCGGGAACACCGTGCTGAACACGAACGGATGAGGGTGGCGCGCCCGACAGGAATCGAACCTGTGACCTTTGGCTTCGGAAACCAACACTCTATCCAACTGAGCTACGGGCGCGCAGAACCTTAAACTCTAGCAAAATCGGGGTGTTCCGTCCAGTTTACCCCAATGCAGCTTGGGGCGTGCAGCGAGGTTATAATCCTGCAGTTGCTTGCCCCGACATTTCTGCAGAGAGCCGTTTCATGACCACAGACAACGCAGGTTCCAAGGCTTCGGCCGTCAAATGGTTGCTTTTTCTGGTCGTGGCGATCGCCGCGATCGCCGTGTTGCGCAACGTGCTTTTCTCAAGGCACGAAGCGGTCGCCCCAGCGCCCCAGGATGCAGCGACTGCGCAGGCCGTGGAGGCGCGCATCAAGCCGGTGGGTGAAGTCTCGATCGCCCCTGCCCCGCCAAGAGCGGCTTCCGTTCCGGCGGCTCCGGCTGTCCAAACGGCTGCCTCCGGGCCTGCGGCCGCGGACGCGGGGGCGGCAAAACCTGCCCAAACCGTCGCGGATGCCGCCCCGTCCAAGGCGGGGGAAACCACCTACCATTCGCTTTGCACCGGTTGCCACAGTATCGGTGCCATGGGCGCCCCCCGTTACGGAGACAAGGCCGCCTGGGCTCCCCGCATCGCTCAGGGCATGCAGGCGCTTTATCACAGCGCGCTACATGGTAAAAACGCCATGCCGGCCAAGGGCGGCAACCCCAGCCTGTCCGACGCGGACGTCAAGGCAGCCGTGGATTACATGGTGGCGGCAGCAAAATAAGAGGATCTCCGCCGGCGTCAGCACATGAGCATTTACGCCATCGGGGACTTGCAGGGATGCCTGTCCCCACTGGAAGCGCTCCTGGAGCGCCTGCCCCTCGATTGGCAGCATGACCGGCTCTGGTTTGTAGGGGACCTCGTCAACCGCGGTCCCCAGTCCCTGGAAACCCTGCGACTCGTGAAAAGTCTGGGACCCCGGGCGCTCACGGTACTGGGAAATCACGACCTTCATTTGCTCTGCGTGGCCGAAGGGTATGCCCGCAACCACGAGGGCGACACCCTCAACCCCATTCTGCAAGCGCCAGACCGCGACGAGTTGTTGGGGTGGTTGCGCGCCTGTCCCTTGATGCACGTGGAACGGGGTTATGCCCTGGTCCATGCAGGCCTCCTGCCCCAGTGGACCGTTTCCCGGGCCCTCGCGCTGGCTTCGGAAGTGGAAACGGCGCTGCGCTCGCCGGGTTACCGGGATTTTCTCAAGGACATGTACGGCAACCGGCCGTTCCAATGGTCCGAAACGCTTACCGGCATCGACCGGCTACGCCTCATCACCAATGCGTTGACCCGGCTGCGCATCTGCACGGCCGAAGGCGTCATGGAATTCACTCACAAGGGGGAACCCCGGGACATTCCCGACGGCTTCATGCCCTGGTTTGAAGTCCCGGGCCGTCGTTCCAAAGGCGAAGCGATCGTGTGCGGACACTGGTCGGCCCTCGGACTGCATCTCGACTCCGACGTGCTCGCGCTGGACACAGGCTGTCTGTGGGGCGGGAAACTTACTGCGGTGCGCCTGGAAGACCGGGCCCTGTTTCAGGTTCCCTGCGAAAGGCGTTCCCATCATGGGGGGCGGCCGGCGGTGGCAGGAGCAGGGACTGGGTGACCTGCTCCAGGTGGAGCGCGAGTTCGCGCCGGTGCCGGCCGGCCGGCAGGACCGGGACCCCGATCCGGATTTCCACGCGGGATGGGGGAGCGGCAAGTACGCGCACGAGCGAGCCCGCGAACGACATGTCGCCGACAAAAGGAATGTGGGGATTGTGCTGACCGCTGTCCAGGCGGTAGCACAGGGCCACCGGCAGAATGGCGGTTTCCCGGTTGATGGCGGCCTGGAGGAGCGATGTCCGGAAAGGGAGTACGGATGTTCCATCGGACGTGGTGGATTCCGGGAACAGGCCCAGGCTGTCGCCGGATTCAAGCGCCGCTTCCATTTCCTGGCCGATGGCTGCCGTCTGTCTGCGGGAGGCGCGCACCAGAAACAGCGTGCCCGTTCGGGCCGCGAGCCAGCCGAACACCGGCCACCGGCGTACCTCGGATTTCGAAACGAAACGCACGGGATGCACCGTCTGGATTGCAAAAATGTCCACCCACGACACATGGTTTGCGGTCAGCATCACGGGCAGGTGGCGGGCTTCGGGCAGGCTTCCCTCAACCTGAACGGTGACCTGGAGCAGGCGCATCAGGCCGGCTGCCCAGTTTTGGATCAGCCGGTTGCGCAAGTCCCGGCCGCTCCAGGGCAGCACGATGGCGGTGGTGGTGACGCCGCGGAACACGTGCCACAGCAGGCGAACGGTCCGCAGGGACAAGGCCAGGCGGCGCATCAGTCGAAGGGGACTCCGAAGGCCTGTTCGAAGCGGGCCGCAATGTGGCTGCGTGTGGGGCAATGGTTCTGGGCCCCGCGATGGGCGATCTTGATGGCTCCCATGAGAGAAGCCAGGCGGCCCGTCCGGGCCCAGGGCCAGCCTTTGGATATGCCGTAAATGAGACCGGCGCGATAGGCATCGCCGCAACCGGTGGGGTCTTCCACCGCGTCGGGGCGAACTGCCGGAATGTGGACCTGGTCTCCCGCCGCATGGATCACGGAACCTTCCCCGCCTTTGGTGACGATGGCGGCGTCCACGCGGGAAGCCAGGGCGTCGAAGCCCAGCCCGGTTTTTTCCGACAGCAGCTGGGCTTCATAGTCGTTCACGGCGAGATAGGTGGCCTGGTCCAGAAACGCGAGCAATTCCTCGCCTGAAAACATGGGCAGGCCCTGGCCCGGATCGAACAGGAACGGAATGCCGGCCTCGTGAAACTGCCGCGCATGCTGCAGCATCCCGTTGCGCCCATCCGGTGCCACCACGCCGAACTGGATGGACGGTGCGTCCGCCACCTGGTTCAGGTGGGCATGATTCATGGCGCCGGGATGGAACGCCGTGATCTGGTTGTCGTCCAGATCCGTGGTGATGAAGGCCTGGGCCGTGTAGGTGCCTTCCACTTCCCGGATGTGCGTCTGGGAAATTTCCAGCTGGTCCAGGCGATCCCGGTAATCGGAAAAATCATGGCCGACCGTGGCCATGATCTGCGGGTCACCCCCCAGCAGTTTCAGGTTATAGGCGATGTTTCCGGCCGTCCCCCCGTATTCCCGGCGCAATTGCGGCACCAGGAACGCGACGCTGAGAATATGGATTTTTTCCGGGAGGATGTGGTTCTGGAACCGGTCCTCGAAGACCATGATGGTGTCATAGGCCAGGGACCCGCAAATCAGGGTTTTCATCAGCCGAGGGCGGCCAGTGCGGCATCGTAGTCCGGTTCCAGCTTGATTTCCGGAACCAGCTGGGAATGCAGCACGCGGTTGTTTTCGTCCAGGACCACGACGGCACGGGCGGTCAGGCCGCGCAAGGGGCCGTCCGCAATGTCCACGCCGTAGCGCTGGTGGAACCCGTGGTCGCGGAAGGTGGACAGGGAGACGACCCGGTCCAGCCCTTCCGTCGTGCAAAAGCGCGACATGGCGAAGGGCAGGTCGGCGGAAACCACGAGAACGACGGTGTTGGACAGGCCGCTGGCACGCTCGTTGAACTTGCGCGTCGACGTGGCACAGGTGGGGGTATCAAGGCTCGGCACGATGTTGAGGATCTTGCGTTTGCCGGCATACGTGGCGAGCGAACAGTCGCTCAGGTCCTTGGCGGTCAATGAGAAATCGGGCGCAGCGGCCCCGGGTTGGGGAAAGGTCCCGGCGACGGCAATGGGTTTTCCTGCAAGGGTGACGTTGGACATTCAAGTCTCCTGGTGGGTGTACGAGTGGTATTGCGCTGCAGACATGAGCGCTTCGTAGTCATGAGTTGTTTTTGGGTGCAGCGTGAAAAGCCAGCTCTCGTAAGGATCGGTGTTCAGCGATTCGGCACGGTCGACGATCGTGTCGTTGACGGAGACGACGGTACCGGCGACGGGTGCCTGCACGTCCGAGGCAGACTTGACCGATTCCACCAGGGCACACGCTTCGCCGGCGGCGACGTCACGTCCCGGAGCGGGCAGCTGGACGAACAGGACGTCACCCAGCTGCGACTGGGCAAAATCCGTGATGCCGACGCTCAGCGTGCCATCGGGATTGGGGCGCGCCCACTGGTGCGTCGGGGAATAGCGTCGGTCTTCGGGGTCAGACATGGGAAACATCCTGGGTTCAGACGGCAGTATAACTTATCCCTTTCGCCCGCAAAGGCAGACCCAGCCTTCCGCGCGCGCGGCCACCGACAGGGTGCAGCCGGGCCGATAAGCGTCGATCACCCGGTCTGCCTGCCGTTCGAGGATTCCGGACAAGGCGATCCAGCCGCCGGGTTTGAGGCGGGCCAGCAGCAGCGGAGCCAGGATGATGAGCGGTGACGCCAGGATATTGGCCACCACGCCGTCGAACCGGGCCTCCGGTTCGAGGTCGTCGGGCAGGCTGAACGCCGCGGTCACGCCGTTGTGCAACGCATTGGCTTTTGCCGTCTCCACGGCGGCCGGGTCGATGTCCACGCCGACCGCGCGGGCGGCGCCCAGCAGCCGGGCGGCGATGGTCAGGATGCCCGATCCGCAGCCGTAGTCCAGGATCTGCTGGCCTGCCGGCGCTTCCTGAACCAGATGCTGGAGGCAGAGCCGCGTTGTGGGGTGGCTTCCGGTGCCGAAGGCCTGGCCCGGGTCCAGGCGGATGTTGATGGCGCCAGGGTCCGGCGGTTCATGCCAGGTGGGCACGATCCACAGTCCCGGGGCCGCCGGAATCGGGTCGAACTGGCGCTGGGTCAGGCAGACCCAGTCCTGGTCTGCCAGGGTGTCGCTTTGGTAGGCAGGCACTTCGGGCAGGCCCGCCAGCATCGCGGCATCGCGCATGACGCTCCGGGGGTCCGCAGACCAGGGCAGGAGCGCGTCCACCAGGCAATCGGGCCAAAGGGCCGCAGGCGGTTCGCCCGGTTCCCCGAACAGTTCGGTTTCGGGGCGTCCTTCCTTCAGGTTTTGTTCAATGCCGGCAGACAGGGCACCGCAGGCCAGCAAGGCGTCCGACAGGGCTTCGGCCTCGCTGTCGCTGGCTTCGGCAATCAGGCGGATCCAGGCCATTTATGAGGACTTTGCCTTGTCCCGGGCGAGTTTCTCTTCGAGATAATGGATGCTGGTGGCTCCTGCCAGGAATGCCTTGTCCTGAAGCAGTTGCTGGTGCAGCAGAATGTTGGTTTTGATCCCTTCCACCACCATTTCCGACAAGGCGATCCGCATGCGCGCCAAGGCCTGCTCCCGCGATGCCCCGTGGGTGAGCACTTTGGCGATGAGGGAGTCGTAGTACGGCGGAACGAAATAGTTGTGGTAAATGTGCGAGTCGATCCGGATTCCCGGCCCGCCGGGGGCATGGTATTGGGTGATGCGGCCGGGAGACGGGGCGAAGGTGAACGGGTCTTCGGCGTTGATGCGGCATTCCACGGCGTGTCCGCGCAGCACGATGTCCTTTTGGCGGAAAGGCAGCTTTTCGCCGGCAGCGATGCGGATCTGTTCCTGGACGATGTCGATCCCGGTGATCAGTTCCGTGACGGGATGTTCCACCTGGACGCGGGTGTTCATTTCGATGAAATAGAACTCCCCGTTTTCATACAGGAACTCGAATGTGCCGGCGCCGCGATACTTGATGCGCTTGCAGGCGGCGACGCAGCTTTCCCCGATTTTCTGCCGCAGTTTCTCCGAAATGCCGGGAGCCGGCGCTTCCTCGATGATTTTCTGGTGGCGTCGCTGCATGGAGCAGTCGCGTTCGCCCAGGAAAACGGCGTTGCCGTGTTCGTCGGAAAGCACCTGGATCTCGATGTGCCGGGGCTGGCCCAGGTATTTTTCCATGTACACCGTGTCGTTCCCGAACGCGTTGCGGGCTTCGCTGCGGGTCAGGTCCAGGAAACCCAGAAGGTCCTCCTCGCGCTCGACGACGCGCATCCCGCGCCCGCCTCCGCCGGCTGCGGCCTTGATCAGCACCGGATATCCGATGCTTTCGGCGATCCTCTTGAGTTCCTTGGGGTCCTGGGGCAGCTGGCCTTCGGAACCGGGAACTACCGGGACGCCGGCGGCCTTCATGGCCGACTTGGCGCTGATCTTGTCTCCCATGAGCCGGATGGTTTCCGCCCGCGGGCCGATGAAGACGAAACCGCTGTTTTCCACCCGTTCGGCGAAATCGGCGTTTTCCGAAAGAAATCCGTAGCCGGGGTGAATGGCTTCGGCTCCCGTCACTTCCGCGGCGGAAATGATGGCGGGGATGTTGAGATAGCTGTTCTGGGAAGGCGGCGGTCCGATGCAGACCGATTCGTCGGCCAGAACCACGGACTTGGAGTCAGCATCGGCTTCCGAATGCACGGCCACTGTTTTGATGCCCAGTTCACGGCAGGCGCGAAGAACCCGCAAGGCGATTTCGCCGCGGTTGGCGATCAGGATTTTCTCGAACATGGCGGGTGTCCGCTTAGGCTGAGGCGATGATGAAGAGCGGCTGGCCGTATTCGATGGGCTGCCCGTTTTCCACCAGAATCCGTTTGACGGTCCCGGACACGTCCGACTCGATTTCATTGAGAAGCTTCATCGCTTCGATGATGCACAGGGTCTGCCCTTCGGTGACGCTTTGTCCCAGTTCGATGAAAGGCGGAGCCCCCGGGGAAGGCGACCGGTAGAAGGTGCCGACCATGGGAGATTTGACCACATGGCCTTCCACTTCGGCTGCTGCCGGCGCTTCTGCGGGGGCAGGCGCTACGGGTGCCGCTGCCGGAGCCTGGGGCGGGTACGCGTAGTGGGCCGGCGGTGCGGCCACGAAAGCATGGCTGCCGCCGACCTTGGCGATACGAACTTTTTCTTCACCTTCCGTGATTTCGAGTTCGGCAATGCCGGACTCTTCCACCAGGTCGATGAGTTTCTTGAGTTTTCTCAAATCCATAATCAGGCCTTGTCAAGCAGGTAGTCTAGCGCCAGTTCGTAGCCGCGTGCGCCCAGTCCGCTGATCACGCCAAGCGCGATCGGGGAAAGGTAGGAAACCTGGCGGAACGGTTCGCGGGCATGGACATTCGACAGATGGACTTCGATGAACGGCAGGGCGGCAGCAGCCAGGGCGTCGCGCAAGGATACGCTGGTGTGGGTGAGCCCACCGGGGTTGACGATCATTCCTTCGGTGCCATCCTGGCGGGCCGCATGGATGCGGTCGATCAGGGCGCCTTCCCAGTTGCTCTGGAATGAGGAAACCACGGCGCCGCGCGCCTCGCCATGCTCGCGCAGCCGCTGGTCGATCGCTTCCAGCGTCGTGGCGCCGTAAATGACCGGCTCCCGCATTCCAAGAAGGTTCAAATTTGGCCCGTGAAGGACCAGGATGGTTTGCATGAGCCGGATTTTCACTCACTTTCGAAGGAGTTGTCCAGCTTTTTGACGAAGATCCCGGCTAGTTGCCGGAACTCTCCTTTGGAGTCTCTGGCGCCAGGCTGTCCAAAAACGAGGCGAATGTCGGATAGTACCACGCGCGGCCGAATTCCCGCTTGATCCGTTCGTTTGAAATTTGCCGCGATTCGGACCAAAAACTCCAGGTAATTTCGCTTATTTTTCTTCTAACATCCGCGAGGGGCAGGCGTTCCGGCAAGGGCAGGCCGAAGCGACGTGCCAGCAGTTCATGAAATTCCCCCAGGCGCAGGCGCGAATCGTCCACCACGTTGTAGACGCGGTTCGGGCGGCCGCGGCGCAGCGCGTCCAGGGCGGCCTGGGCCAGATCCTGGGCGTGGATATGGTTGGTCCAGGGATCCGAGCCCGCTTCGGGCAGCGGATCCCCCCGTTGCATCCGCTCCAGGGGCAGGCGCTCTTCGGCGTAAATGCCCGGCGCCCGCAGGATGCTCACGCGGCAGCCGGTGCGCGCGCCGAAGGCACGCAGCCGGGTTTCGGCATCGACCCGTCGCGCCGCGCGTACCGTCAGCGGCCGGACAGGCCGGCATTCGTCGATGAATGCGCCCTGGCAGTCGCCGTAAACGCCCGTGGTACTGATATAAATGAAGGCGTGTGGTAGACTTGCACCCCGCTCCAGTGCCCCGATCAGGTCCCTCGTTCGGGGATCCCCCGGACGATCCGGCGCGGGAGGGGCAAAGTGGAACACGACGTGGGCCAGTCCGGACAGTCGTCGGAGGGTGGCGGGCTTGTCCAGGTCGCCCATCACGGGAGTGGCTCCCAGCGATCGCCAGTGCGCTGCGCTGACCCGGTCCCGACAAAGGGCGAAAAGCGCCGGATTGCCCCGGATCAGGGGCACCATGCGCCTGGCGATATCGCCTGAACCAATGATTAACCAGCGTTGCATCGTTCGATTCTAGCAGCCATTCAGGACTTTCCATGTCAGTACGCGTGACGATCCAGCCCAGCGGGCACCAGTTTCAGGTCGAACCCGGGGAAACCCTGCTTCAGGCTGCCCAGCGTGAAGGGTATGGCCTGCCTTTCGGCTGCCGGAGCGGCGCTTGCGGCAGCTGCAAGGGGCGGGTGATCAGCGGCACGGTGGACTACGGGGATTACCAGTCATCGGCCCTCAGCGCAGAGGAAATTGCCCAGGGCAAGGCGCTGTTCTGCTGCGCCAAGCCGCTGGAAGACCTCGTGATCGAGGCGCGCGAAGTGGCCGGCATGAAGGACATCCAGATCAAGAAGCTCCCCTGCAGGGTGGAAGCCATCGCCCGGCCCAATCACGATGTGGCCGTGCTGAAGCTCAAGCTGCCGGCCAACGAGAAATTCGAGTTTCTGGCGGGCCAGTACATCGATTTCCTTCTGAAGGACGGCAAGCGGCGCAGCTTTTCCCTGGCCAACGCGCCCCAGGACAAGGGGTTTCTCGAGCTGCACATCCGCCACTACCCCGAAGGCAGCTTCTCCCACTTCGTGTTCGCCGAACTGAAGGAACGGGCCATCCTGCGGTTTGAAGGGCCCCTCGGCACCTTTTTCCTGCGGGAGGATTCGGACAAGCCCATCCTGTTCATGGCCGGAGCGACGGGGTTTGCCCCCATCAAGGGGATGATCGAATATGCCCGCCACCGGGGAATCACCCGGCCCATGGTGCTTTACTGGGGCGTGCGCAGCCTGGCCGACCTGTACATGGGCGAACTTGCAGCCAGCTGGCAAACGGGCGATGGTCGCTTCACCTTCATTCCGGTGCTGTCGGATCCGCAACCGGAAGACCGTTGGGAGGGCCGCACCGGTTTTGTTCATCAGGCGATTCTGGACGATTTCAAGGACCTGTCGGGCTACCAGGTCTATGCTTGCGGAGCGCCGCGCATGGTGGAGTCGGGTTTCAAGGCGTTTACCCAAACCCGCGGATTGCCGGAATCGGAGTTCTATTCCGATCCCTTTACGCCTTCTGTCGACAAAAACCAGACGGCCAAGCCTTGAGCCCCGGCACGGCTAGGCCGCGCCGTATTCCGGCCCGAGGTCGGACTGCAGGCGCGGCGTGGCCCGGGCATCGCCGATTTTTTCCATCAGTTCCGCTTTCAAATGCTGGCCCTCGCGGGAATGGTCGATGAAAAGGCTTGCGTCAAGGTAGCTTTGCGCCTTGCCCCATAGGGACTGGCGCATGCAAAGCTTGGCGAGGGTGAGCAGCAGCACGGCGTTGTCGGGATGGTCGCGCAGCCAGCGTTCGGCCTTCTCGATCTGCGCCAGGGCGGATTCCCCCTGGCATTCCCCGTAGAGCGCCACCAGCGCGGCGTCCCATTCCTTTTCCAGATTGCGTTCGATGATGGCCTGGGCCTCCTTGTGCAGTCCCAGGTCGATGAGGTAGCCCGCCGCGCTGTGCGCAAGCGCGTTGTCCGAACGGAGCGAGCCGGGGATGCTGCGCCAGACGGCCAGCAGTTCGTCCTGCTGATGGGCGCTCTGGCGCAACAGCTGCTGCCAGGCGTTGCGGCGGACCCGGTGGGCCTGGGCAGCGTCCATGCCGGACAGGTGTTCCAGCAGGTCCACCGTTTCGAGGGCCGGCTTCCAGGCTCCGGTCGCCACCTGGGCTTTGAGCAGCAGCTGATGGGCGCGCACCTGCTTGGGGGCCACCCGGTGCGCTTCGCGCAGCAGGTCGAGCGCTTCGATGTAGCGGCGTTCGTCCAGCAGCAGGTCGGCCCGCGTCGTCAGGTGCAGCAGACGGGCTTCGGGGCCGTGTACGGCCGCCTTGTCGAGATAGCGGTCGCGGGCTTCGAAGCGGCGCTGTTCGTGGGCCGCCCTTGCGGCGATCACGGCGCTCAGGGCGGGCGACTCGCCGCTTTCCAGGGCCAGTTCGGCTTGCCGTTCGGCCTTGCGGAAATTGCCTTCGAAGTAGGACGTGAGTCCCTGGTACAACGCGCTGCGCGCCCGGTTGCGGGAGCGGCGCAGTCGGTAGGCCTGAACCCGGGTGGGCAGGTTCAGGGTGGTGATGATGAGGCGAGACAGGGCGTACAGGCCCAGGCAGCCCAGAACCAGTCCGATGACGAAGACCGCAAGCGACACTTCGATGCGCCATGGGGCCACGACGATGAGGACGTAGCCGGTGTTGAGGCTTACGGCCAGGGCCACGGCGGTCGCCAGGGCAAACAGCGTGAGGAACCAGAAAAGGCTTCTCATCGGTGCACCACCCCTTCGCTCGGTGCCCGGGCCTTGCGCACGGCGTTGAGCGTGGCATTGACGTCGGGCAGCGCGATGTTGACCGGTGTGTCGCGCAGCTGGTGCAGGGTTTCGAGCGCTGCGCGGACCGGTTTTGCCGAGCGGTCGAAATAGCGGTTCATCCAGGTCAGCGCTGCCTGCAGATCTGCCTTGTAGCTCGTTTCGTTGCGCGACAATGCGCCCAGCCGCGCGGACATGAGGCGCAGTTTCAGGTTTTCCCGCAGGAAAAAGGCCTGGTCAGGGCTCAGCAAAGGCAATTCCGGCGTGTCCATGCGGCGGATCTGGACGGCTTTGGCCAGTTCCAGTGCCAGTTCGTGGGTCACGCGGCTGACCACGCCTTCCGGCGCGGCCGGCTGGGCCGGAAGCTCGCGTCCCGGCCGCGTGTCGGAAGCGAGCGGCAGGGAATCCACTGCGGAAGCCACGTCGTCCAGGCGGATACTGATGCCGGTTGTGTCCACGTAAGGCAGGGCGCGCAGGCGGTCGATGTCCTGGTTCAGGACCTGGCGCAGGCTCACGAAGGAGGGTTTGCTGATTTTCTGGAGCCGCAGGTCGGCCGCCTGCAGTGCGGACAGCGCTGACTGGACGTTGCCCGTGAGCTGCAGTTGCTGGTTGGCGATCACGACCAGCTGTTCCACTTCGGCCAGGATCCAGTCATCCCGGTTGCGGGAAAGTTCCTGGTAGAGCGCTTCGAGCTCCACCTGCTGGTTCTGGGATTCGGCAAAACGGGTTTCCAGGGCGGCCAGCCGGGCATCGGTTTCGCGGGTGGTTTCGGCGGCCTGCT
>JAKBBG010000058.1 GCA_021826025.1 Pseudomonadota bacterium
GCGAACTGGAATTCCAGCTGCGGGATTCCGGCGCGGAAGCCATCGTGGTGCTGGAGAACTTCGCCCACACGCTGACCCAGGTGCGCACCCTGCCCGGACTCAAGTCCATCGTGGTGACGAGCGTGGGAGAGCTCCTGGGCGGCTTCAAGGGCTTCGCCGTGGATTTCGTGCTGCGCCACGTGAAGCGCGCGGTGCCGCGCTGGCAGCTGGACGCCGTGCGCTTTTCCGAAGCCCTCCGGTTGGGGGCGGCCGCCCCCTTCGCGCCCCCCGGACTGGGGCCGCAGGATCTCGCCTTCCTGCAATACACGGGCGGCACCACCGGGCGCCCCAAGGGGGCCATGCTGTCCCACGCCAACATCGTGGCCAACCTGACCCAGGTGGACCAGTGGATGAGCGGCGTGGTGGAGGCGGGGCAGGAACTGGTGGTGACCGCGCTGCCGCTCTATCACATCTTCGCGCTCACCGCGAACTGCCTCACCTTCATGCACAAGGGTGCGTCCAACCTGCTCATCATCAACCCGCGCGACATCGACGCCTTCGTGAAGGAGCTGGAACGCCATCCCTTCACGGTCATGACGGGGGTGAACACGCTGTTCAACGCGCTCCTGCACCACCCGCGCTTCGGCAGGCTCGACTTCTCGAAGCTCAAGGTCACCCTGGGCGGAGGCATGGCGGTGCAGCGCGAGGTGGCGGAACGCTGGCAGGAAGTGACGGGCAACACCCTGGTGCAGGCCTACGGGCTCACCGAAACTTCGCCCGGCGCCACCATCAACCCCCTCACCCAGAAAACCTTCAACGGCGCCATCGGCCTGCCGCTGCCCTCCACCGAAGTGGAAATCCGGGACGAATCGGGCCAGGCCCAGGCTCCGGGTCATTCGGGCGAACTGTGCATCCGCGGACCGCAGGTGATGGTGGGCTACTGGAACCAGCCGGAAGAGACGCGCGCGGTGTTCTACCCCGACGGCTTCCTGCGCACGGGAGACGTGGGCATGCTGGACGAGGCGGGCTACGTGTACCTGCTCGACCGCAAGAAGGACATGATCAAGGTGTCGGGCTTCAACGTCTATCCCAACGAAATCGAGGACGTGGTCTCGCGCCACCCGGGCGTGCGCGAAGTGGCCGCCATCGGCGTGCCTGACACCCATTCGGGCGAAGCGATCAAGCTGTTCGTGGTGCGCAAGGACCCCGCCCTCACGGGCGAAGCCCTGATCGGCTACTGCCGCCAGGAAATGACGGGCTACAAGGTGCCGCGCCACGTGGAGTTCCGCGACGAGCTGCCCCACACCAACGTGGGCAAGATCCTGCGCCGGGCGCTGAAGGAACCGGCGTGAGCTGCCTGGGGGAACTCGCCCTTCCCCTGATCGGGGCCCCCATGTTCCTGGTGTCCCACCCCGAGCTGGTGCTGGCGCAATGCCTCTCCGGCATCGTGGGCGCCTTTCCTTCCCTCAACGCCCGTCCGGCCGACCAGTTGCACGCCTGGCTCGCCCAGATTTCCCGCACCCTGGCGCTCGCCCGCGAGGAAGCCCCGGAGCGGCGCATCGCCCCCTACGCGGTGAACCTCATCGTGCACTCCGGCAACCCGCGCCTGGAAGGGGACCTCGCCGCCTGCATCGAATTCAAGGTGCCGCTCGTCATCACGAGCCTCTCCAGCCCCGGCGACCTGGTGCGCCGGGTGCACGCCTACGGCGGGCGCGTGTTCCACGACGTGATCAGCGTGCGCCATGCGGAAAAGGCCCTGTCGGAAGGGGTGGACGGCCTGATCCTGGTGTGCGCGGGCGCGGGCGGCCACGGCGGGCTGCTCAACCCCATCGCCTTCACCGCGGAAGTGCGCCGGTTCTGGGGCGGCCCCCTGGTGCTGGCGGGCACCCTCACGGAAGGGCGCCACATCCTGGCGGCCCAGGTGATGGGCGCGGACTATGCCTACATGGGCACGCGCTTCATCGCCACGAAAGAGGCCCAGGCAAGTCCCGCCTACCAGCAGGCCATCCTGGAAGCCAGGGCGGCCGATATCGTGTACACGGACCATTTCACGGGGATTCCGGGCAACTACCTCAAGGCCGGCATCCTGGCGGCGGGACTGGACCCCGGCCATTTGCCGGCACGGGGAGAGAAGCCCGACTTCGGAAAAACCGCGGCGGGAGAGCCCGCCAAGGCCTGGCGCGACATCTGGGGAGCGGGGCAGGGCGTGGGCAACGTCAGTGACGTGCCCGGCGTGGAAGAGCTCGTCACCCGCCTGCGGCGAGAGTATGAGGCGGCCAAATCTCGGGTATAATGGCGAGCTTTACGTGGCCAAGTAGCTCAGTCGGTAGAGCAGAGGACTGAAAATCCTTGTGTCGGTGGTTCGATTCCGCCCTTGGCCACCAGGCCTATAGAAAAAACCCCAGTCAGCGATGGCTGGGGTTTTGTTTTTGGCACCGGGGTAAAATGACGGGCTCGGGTTCTCTCTTAAGGAGTGCTCACATGACTGTGAACTGGACCACCCTCTCCCTGATCAGCATTTATATCCTGCTGGCCGCCGGCGCCGCCATGTACCTGTCGTGGATGACGATCCAGCGGAAAAAGAACGTTGAAAGGATGATGGACAACATCATGGGAAAGCTGGCCGCCAACGTGACCCTGACGGCCAAGGAAGTGGTGCATCTGGGCCGCGGCTTCGATCTTTCCCCAAAGCTCAGCGGCGACGCGGTGTACCGGCTGTACACCCAGGCCAATGACGTGGAGTCCTACGAAAAGCTCAAAACGCTGGTCACCGACATTGAACGTGAAGAGGCCTTCGACGAACTGCCGGATGAAGTGAAGCCCTCCCTGTCGCGCCTTGGAAAGCTGATCGAAGAGTCCAAGGAGCCTTCCGACAAGCACATCCTGCTGCCGCTCACGACCACGCTCGGGAAATACGTGGAACTCAAGGCCGAGCAGGAGAAGGCCAAAAAGCAAACAGCCCGGGCCTACATCATCACGGTCATCAGCTTTCTGGTGGGTACCGTGAGCTTCTACTACACGCTCAAGTCCCCTTCGGAAGCGGACATCAAAAGAGACATGGCCCAGGTCCTGAACGAAAAGGGCATGGCCGCGCCAGCACCCGCAACGCCGCCGCAACCCCCGAATCTGGAGCGCTAATGCGTTTCAGGGGTGGCCGGGAATTGCTGTGACTTCGCGCCACTGTCCGGGCGCGAGCCCCTCCAGGGTGTAGGGCCCGATCGCCATCCGGACCAGGCGCAGGGTGGGATGCCCCACGGCAGCCGTCATGCGCCGCACCTGGCGGTTGCGCCCTTCCGTGATGATGAGCTCGATCCAGGCCGTTGGAATGGCCCGGCGCGTGCGGATGGGCGGATCGCGTTCCCACAGGCCGGGCGGGGGCGTGAGCCGCCGCGCGCGCGCAGGCGCCGTCAGGCCGTCCTTGAGCAGCACGCCCCGGCACAGGGCCGCGAGCGCCGCCTCGTCCGGTTCGCCTTCCACCTGGACCCAGTAGGTTTTTTCCATCCTGGAGCGCGGATCCGCGATCCGGGCCTGCAACGGCCCATCGTCCGTCAACAGCAGCAGCCCTTCGCTGTCGGCATCGAGCCGGCCGGCGGCGTACACCCCGGGCACGTGGATGAAATCCTTCAGGCCGCGCCATTTTCCCTCGGGCGTGAACTGGCTCAATACCCCATAGGGCTTGTTGAAGCGGATCAGGCGCGGCGTGCGCTTCTGGCTCATGCTGTATATTCCGAAGACATGGTTAACACGTCGCACCCGACCCCTTGAACATCCGGCTTTTCACACTCAGCCCCCAGGTCAAAAAGACCTTCCGCTCCCTGCAGAAGTATAACTACCGCATCTGGGCGGCGGGAGCCCTGGTGTCCAACGTCGGCACCTGGATGCAGCGCATCGCCCAGGACTGGCTGGTGCTGACGGAACTGACAGCGCACAGCGGAACGTCCGTGGGCGTGGTGATGGCGCTGCAGTTCGGCCCGCCCATCCTGCTCATGCCCCTGGCGGGCCTGGTGGTGGACCACTGCGACCGGCGCAAGGTCCTGATCGTGACCCAGGCGGCGCTCTCGCTCACTGCGCTGGGACTGGGGCTCCTGGTGCTGTCGGGCCACGTCACCCTGTGGCACGTGTACCTGTTCGCCGGCACCGTGGGCTGCATCAGCGCCTTCGACTCCCCGGCGCGGCAGACCTTCGTGTCGGACCTGGTGGGCGACGCCGACCTGCCCAACGCGGTGGCCCTCAATTCCTCGCTGTTCAACGGGGCCCAGCTGGTAGGCCCGGCCGTGGCGGGGATCCTGATCACCCTCATCGGTCCCGGCTGGGTGTTCGTCATCAACGGAGTCTCCTTCGTCGCCGTCATCGCGTCGCTGACGGAAATGCGGGTGAATGAACTCTACCGCTCCCACGAAGCGAAGCCCGCCCGGGGCGGGATCCTGTCCGGTTTGCGGTATCTGAAGAAGCGGCCGGACCTGATCGTGGCTCTCGTGATGCTGTTCCTGCTCGCCACCTACGGGCTCAATTTCCCCATCTTCATTTCCACCATGGCGGTGACCACCTTCCACGGCGGCGCCCACGCCTATGGCGGCCTGTCCTCCATGATGGCGATCGGCTCCATCCTGGGTGCCCTGCACGTGGCGGGGCGCAGCCATCCCAGCCTCACGGTCCTGATCGTGAGCGCCTTCGGCTTCGGCATCGCCGGAATACTGGCCGCCTTGATGCCCAACATGATCACCTTCGGGCTCATGCTGATCGCCCTGGGGGCGCTCGCCCAGACCTTCAACACCTCCACCAACAGCCTGGTGCAGCTCTCCACGCACCCGGCCATGCGCGGTCGGGTGATGGCCATCTACATGGGGATATTCCTGGGATGCACGCCCCTGGGCGCACCCCTGGTGGGATGGATCGCCGACACCTTCGGCCCCCGATGGTCACTGGGCGTCGGAGCCGCGTCAGGATTCGTGGCGGCGCTGGTGGGCGCGGTGTACCAGCTCAGGACCCGACATGGGGAACCCCCGGCGTAACGCCCACTAATGCGGTTTTCCGCTTTTTGAAGGGCTTGCCCCGCATTGGGGGAGTATTCTCGATTTTCCGAGCTGAAACCTGCAGGTTTCAGCGCCTTTTTGTGAGGAATGCCCTCGAGCCTTGATGAAAAGGCCCATCCACGAGCATCAGATTGATCGACTGGATGCCTTGCTGGCGCCCTGGAAAGCCGCGCATTTGGGCGCTCGCCCCAGTTTGGGGTGGGCAAGAGCGATCCGCGAGGCGCTGGGCCTGTCGGTTTCGGCTTTTGGGCGGCGGCTCGGGATGACCCATGCCGGGGTGCGCAAGCTGGAAGCGGCGGAAGCGGCCGGGGTGATTACGCTGGCGAGCCTGTACAAGCTTGCAGAGGCCTTGGACTGCGATCTGCGCTATGCGCTTGTGCCTCGCACCAGTCTGTCGCAACGGAACCGGGAGCGGGTCCAGGCGGTGGTCAGGTCGATGTTGTACCAGCTGACGGATCCGGAGCGCGAGGCGTGGTGAGACGGCGTGCCTTCAGGGGCAGCCGCATCGGGACAGTTTCTTTTCCATCCAGCAATCCGCGCTCCATTGGCCCCGGCTCAGAATCAGCAGCACGGCGAGCAGCAGTCCCCAGGAGAGATGCTGGTTGAGGCCGGCTTCCGACAGGTCCGCATAGGAGATCACGGCCACCGCATTGAGGATGAACAGCCCCGCGGCGGCAAATCGCCCGAACAGCCCCAGGGTGAGCAGCACGGACAGGCCCAGTTCGGCGCTGGCGGCCAGCAGGGCAGCCGTGTCGGGGGGCAGCAGGGGCACGTGGTACACCTCTTCGAAGAGGTAGAGCGTGCTGTCCCAGTTGGCGATCTTGGTCAGTCCCGATTTGAAAAACACCGAGGCCAGATAAATGCGCAGGCCCAGGTCGAAGGCGGGGGCGATCCATTCGGGCCAGCGCGACGCGCGGTAATAGCCGCGCAGGAGGGAGGTCAGCCGTTTCATTTGGGGTTCTCCAGCAAGTCGTTAAGCCACAGGAATTCGTCTTTCGTGAGATCCATGAGCGCCGCTTCCCCTTCGCTTCTCAGGACCAGCACCTGGCACGGGCCCGCATCGAGATCGATGCGGAAGTCTTCCGGGGCGCCGGGCTGGTGGGCGCGCCAGATGGCGGCGACGGGCCAGGGGGAATGCAGCAGCTCCGGCGGGCTGTCATCCTCTGCGAAATAGGCGCGGTGACAGGCCCATTCCAGGCGGGCCAGGTCCGGCAGGTAGGGCAGCGACTGTGCGGGGGCAAAACGCTCCAGGAATTCGGGCAATGCGCTTCCGTAGTCGTGCAGGTTGCCGCTCCCGGACGGCTGGTCCTCCATGAAGCGGGCCGCGAGGTATCGGAAAAACGCTTCCCCCACCACCTGCACCAGCACCGGGTAGGCGCCTTGGAGCGCGGCGCGCAGGTTGTGGCGCCAGTTGTGGCGGTAGATGCCCAGGGCTTCAGGCAGGGGGTAGCGCAGGGTGTCAGTCCCGGAGGGCAGCCCGTTCTTCGTGCGCAGGCTCTCTGCAAATTCGGCAAGCGTTTCAGCAAAGGGCGGCATGGCAGGCCTCCAGTCGCTGTTGGGCCTTGTGCGCTTCGGCAAGCAGCACCGGCAGGGTGGGGAGCTCCTGGTCCCATTCGATCAGGGTGGGGCGCGGCCCGATGCGCTCCAGGGCCGCTTCATACAGCGCCCAGGTGGCCTCGCCCACCGGCGCGTCGTGGGTGTCCACCAGGCAGCCTTCCTGCGGGCCGGCCCCCGCCAGGTGGTATTCCAGCACGCGCTGTGCCGGCAGCGCCTCCAGGTGGGCCAGCGCGTCGGTGCCCAGGTTGACCGCGTTCACGTGCAGGTTCTGCAGGTCCACGAGCAGCCCGCAGCCGGTTTGCCGGGCGAGTGCGGCGAGGAACTCCCCTTCCGACATTTCGCTTTGCCGGAAGGCGAGGTAGCTCGACAGGTTTTCCAGCAGGAGCGGGCGGCCCAGGGCGTCCTGCGCCTGGTGCACGCGGGTGGCCACGTGAGCGAGCGCTTGCCTGGTGTAGGGGAAAGGCAGCAGGTCGTTGAAGACCGTGCCTTGCGAGCGGTTCCAGCACAGGTGTTCGGACACGGCCACGGGGTCCACCGCGTCGCACAGGCGGCGCAGGGCGGCGAGGTGTTGTTGGTCCAGCGGGTCCGCGGAGGCGAGCCCCAGGCCCACCCCGTGCAGGCTCACGGGGGTCTGTTCGCGCACGCGCAGCAGGGTCTGGAGCGGCGCGCCGCCCCCGAAGAAGTTCTCGCTGTGCACTTCCACCCAGCCCACGGCGGGGCGCCGGGTGAGGAATTCGCGGGTGTGGGGCGCCCGCAACCCGATGCCGGCGCTGCAGGGCCAGGGTGCGGGCGCAGCCATGCTTACTGGTCCTTCTTCATGACGGTGCCGCCCGCGATCTTGTCGCAGGTGCCCTTGGGCACGGCCACGAAGTCCATGGCGTCGCGGTCCTTGGTGGCCTGGCCCGCGCAGGAGTGCGCGCTCTTGTTGCTCGAGCAGTCGTTGTGGCCGGCCTTGGCGACGCCGAAGCATTTTTCCATTTCGGGCTTCTTGTCGGCGGCGTGGGCGTTGGCGGCGAGGCCCAGTACGAACAGGCTGCCCATGGCGGCGGCGATCAGTTTGCGTTGTTGCTGTTGCATGACAGACTCCTTGAAGTTGAGTGGTTTGGTTCGGGTGCCTTGGGGCCCCGCATTCAAGAGGGCGATGTGGCCTTCTTGACCATTAGTCGGGAGCCACCCAGAATCCTTACAGTCCTTTCGGAAAAAACTGTTCATGGAAAACGAGCTCGCCGGACTGCGCCGGGACCTGCTCAAATTTGCGCGCCTGCAACTGCGCGACGACGCGTTGGCCGAAGACGCCGTGCAGGAGACCTTTGCGGCGGCGCTCTCGGGGCTCTCCCGCTTCAGGGAGCGCGCCCAGATGAAGACCTGGGTGTTCGCGATTTTGAAGAACAAGATCGTGGATATCCTGCGCGAGCGCGCCCGCAGCCCCCAGGCCACCCCCGCCATTGACGAGATTCCGGACGATGCCTACGACGACCTGTTCGACGAGCGCGGCCACTGGCGCGAGGACATGAGCCCCACGTCCTGGGGCAGCCCGGAGGCGAGCCTCAACAGCCGCCAGTTCTGGGACGTGCTGGAAATCTGCCTCACGCGCCTGCCCGAGAAGACCGCGCGGGTGTTCCTGATGCGGGAAGTGCTGGGGCTCGAAACCGAAGAAATCTGTAAGGAACTGGCGATGAGTTCGACCAATTGTATGGTGGTGCTGCACCGCGCCCGCATGGGCTTGCGGCTGTGCCTGGATGACCGGTGGTTTCAGGGGGAGGGGCGCAATGCTTAACTGCAAGGAAGCGACGGCCCTGCTGTCCCGCGACCTGGACGGGAGCCTCACCCTGTGGCAGCGGGCGGGACTGCGCCTGCACCTCATGGCCTGCGACGGCTGCACCCACTTCGGCCGCCAGATCCGGTTTCTCCGGGTGGCCCTGCGCCGGCTGCCGCAGGAGAGGGACGAGCCATCCGAAGAATAGGGGCGGGTGTCCGCTTTGGCGTTTCCCGGAATTGATGTTTATCGATAAGCGATATATACTGTCCGGATGATTCGATCATTCTCCTGTGAGGAAACCCGGCTTCTTTTTACAAGGGGAAAATCGAAGCGCTTTGCAAATATCAAGGCAGTTGCCGAGCGGAAACTGCAGCAGCTGGACAGCGCCTCGACGCTGGAGTTTTTAAGGGCTCCTCCGGGCAATCGCCTTGAGGAGCTTCGGGGCGACAGAACGGGCCAATACAGCATCCGCATCAATTCGCAGTGGCGCATTTGTTTTGCATGGACTGATCAAGGGCCATGCAATGTTGAGATCGTGGATTACCACTGAACGGGGTATTCGATATCATGAAAAACGGAATGAGACCCATTCATCCAGGCGAAATTTTGCGTGAGGATTATCTGCGTCCGCTGAGCATGAGTCCCAACGCGCTGGCCAAGGCGCTTCATGTCACTCCTGCCCGCATCAATGAAATCGTCCGGGAGAATCGGGGGATCACGCCGGATACGGCGCTGCGGCTTGCGCGATATTTTGGCGGAGACCCCCAGTCCTGGCTGAATCTGCAGCAGGCTTACGATCTCAAGAAGGCCACCAAGGAATCCATGAAAGCCATTGAAAAGCAGATTACCCCCTTGGCGGCTTGAGCTCCGGCTTTCCCGTGAAAAAAATCATAGTCAATCCCGCGGAAGCCCTGCGCCAGCAACAGCTCCTGCAGGGGCTCGATCCCACGCTGATGAAGCAGCTGGAGGGACTGGTGCGCTTCCAGTATTTCCCCCAGCGCCAGGTGGTGCTGCAGCAGGGCTCGCCCGGCGACGCCCTGCTCCTGGTGGTCTCGGGCAAGCTGCAGGTGATTTCCTTTTCGGAGGACGGGCGCGAAGTGGGCATCCACTTCATCGAGCCGGGCGACTTCTGGGGCGAAGTGGCGGTCATCGACGGCCAGCCGCGCGCCTCCAACCTGGTGTCCCTGGGCGACACGGTGATCGGCTTCCTGCCGCGGGTCACCGCCAACGAACTCATGACGCGCCACCCCCTGGTGGCCGAACGCGTCATGAAGCGCCTGTGCCACACCATCCGCGAAGCGTCGCGCCTGCGCGCGGCCTTGAGCGCCGCGCGCGCCCATGCGCGCATCTTCTCGGTGCTCAACAACACGGTGACCCAGCTGCCCGGCGGCAAGGGCGCCGTCATCGAAAACCTGCCCACCCAGCAGGCGCTCGCCACCATGGCCAACGTGAGCCGCGAAAGCGTTTCGCGCGCGCTGCAGATCCTCATCAAGCAGGGCGTGGTGGAAAAGAACCACCGCCGCCTCATCGTGCTGCAGCCCCAGATGCTGCAGCATCTCGCCGCCGGTGAGCGGGGCGACGGGGCCGAGCCGGAAAAGGCCGTCGCCCAGGCCGGCTGAGCCCCTTTCAGGCCCTCAGGCCATCCAGGGGGGCTTGCCCATGCGTCCCGCGAACCCGTCCTTGATGCCCTGCCACACGTAGCAGAGGCGCTTGCGCCGCTGATCCCCCAAAAGCAGGTAGAAGCTCATGCGCACCGCGAGCCGCAGGCCGTGGGGCAGGCGCCAGCGCCAGGGCAGGCGGGACTGGCGGTACAGCCAGAGCGCGTTGCGCACCACGAAGTAATGGCGCTGCGGGGAATGCATCGGAAAGCGCCGCCACAGCAGGCGCATCACGCGCGGGCCCAGCGCGTGGGTCATGTGCGCCGGAAACACCCCGTACAGGTGCCAGCCCAGGCCATTGGCGCGCAGGCCCCATTCGATGTCCACGTAGTCGATGAACAGCGCTTCGTCCATGGGGCCCACCGCCTGCAGGGCGGCAAGCGAGATCAGGCAGCCCGAGGAGATCAGGTAGTCCACCGGCACCCGCGGGCGCGCGGGATCGGGCTTGTGGCGGAACAGGCCCCAGGGGCGCAGCTGCACGAAATCCGGCGGGTTGCCCAGCACCGGGTCGGTGTAGCGCGGCCCCACGGCGGCGAGCGGTTGGGCGGCTTCAGGGCCGGGCGCTGCGAGCGCGGTCCAGGCGGCGGTGAGCTGCGCCACCATGTCGGGATCGGGCAGGCTGTCCTGGTCCATCAGCAGCACGTGGCTGCAGCCGCGGCTCACCGCCTGCGCGATGCCGCGGTTGTGGGCGGCGGCGAGCCCCAGGTTCTCCCCCAGTTCCAGCAGGGCGAGGCGGGCGTTCACCGCGGTCCAGCCGCGCAGGGTTTTCTGCGTGGCCTCGTCCGACCCGTTGTCCACCACCAGGGCCTGCAGCGCGAAGGGCGGGGCGCCCGCCGCGCCGGCATGGGCTGCGCTGTCCAGCAGCCGGTCGAGCTGCCGGCGCAGCGCGGCGAGGTCCGGGTGGTAGGTCACCGTGACGGACAGGATGTTCACGGGGCGGGCGGCGTCAGCGGCTGGCGCGGCGGCTGGGCCAGGTCGAAGTTGCAGGTGTCAAGCGAGAGGTTGGGGGAATAGGCCGGGTCGTTGCGGATGATGTCGGGCCAGCGCGTCTGCAGCAGCGTGGCCTCGCCCTCGAAGCGGCGCTTCTTGGCGGGCGTGTCTTCCAGCCCGCGCGAGGCCGATTCATGGTGGATCATTTCCGCGTAGGGGGTCCACAGGTTGCGGTGGCCCGCGGCCCGCACGCGCAGGCAGAAATCCACGTCGTTGAAAGCCACCGCGAAGGTTTCGTCCAGCCCGCCCACGGCGTCGAAGGTGGCCTTGCGGATGACCAGACACGCGGCCGTCACCGCGCTCCAGGACTGCTGCAGGATGGCGCGGTAGGAATAGCCCGCATGGCCGCGCGGCAGTCCCACGTGGGGGTGGCCCGCCACGCCGCCCAGGCCGATGATGACGCCGCCGTGCTGCAGCGTGTCGTTGGGGTACCACAGGCGCGCGCCCACGGCGCCGATGCCGGGCAGCGCCGCATGGGACACCATTTCCTCCAGCCAGTCCGGGGTCACGATTTCGATGTCGTTGTTCATCAGGCAGAGGAAGCCGCCTCGGGCCTGCTGCGCGGCGCGGTTGTTGAGCGCCGAGAAATTGAAGGGGCTGTCGTCGCGCAGCACGGTGACCCCTTCGCGCTTCAGGCGCTCGAGCAGGGCCAGGGCGTCCGGCTCCGAGCTGCCGTTGTCCACCACCAGGATGTCGTAACGGGGGTAGCTGCTGCGCTGGCGGATGGAATCCACGCAGGTGGCGAGCAGTTCGGCCCGGTCGCGCGTGGGAATGATGATGGTGACGTGGGGGGCGGGCTCGGGCAGGGCGAAGCGCACGCGC
>JAKBBG010000059.1 GCA_021826025.1 Pseudomonadota bacterium
AGGATCCCAAAGCGGTCAACGCGCTTTACTGGATCGGCATGAACCAGCTGTCCCTCAAGGATTTCAAAGGCGCGCGCACTTCCAACGAAGCGCTGTTCAAAAAACATCCCGATTCGAGCAAGGCCCCCGACGCGTTGCTCAACCTGGCCAGCGCCTGGACCGGGCTGGGCGATGCAGGCAACGCCAAAGCCACGCTCAAGCTGCTCATCAGCAAATATCCGGACAGTCCGGCCGCCGCCAAAGCGAAAGCGCGGCTCAAGCAGCATTGACCGTTTTTGTGCCCAAAGCTACAATTTCGGATTGCGTTGGGTCGTTAGCTCAGTTGGTAGAGCAGCGGACTTTTAATCCGTTGGTCGCTGGTTCGAGTCCAGCACGGCCTACCAAAACTTCTCAATAGTCCTGACCGTGGGTCGTTAGCTCAGCTGGTAGAGCAGCGGACTCTTAATCCGTTGGTCGAAGGTTCGAATCCTTCACGGCCCACCACCAAATCAAGGGGTGCTTTCCGGAGACATCGTTAACACTTTACACCCGAATGGGTTCTTGCCGGGTTCTACCCGGCAGGAGTCCAGGTCAAAGAACCCGAGGTCGTAGTCCATAAAGGCGACGGACCAAATGCCGTCGCCTACTTCCTTGATGCCGACTTTTTGTCCGGCGAAGACGATACTCAAACTGATTTTCTTTCTTTTCAGGCAGATACTATGCAGCAAGCCGTGCCAGAGGCTTTATTTTCAGTGTTGGACCTCGCTTTGCTTGCCACAAGTCCCATTGCGTCTGCATTCCCAACCAGAAATCGGGGGTTGTACCCAGCCAAGCGGCTAAGCGCAACGCCATGCTCGCCGTAACCCCACCTTTGCCATTGAGTAGCTTGGAAAGCGTGACACGGGATACATGCAAAGCCTCAGCTGCTGCCGTGACAGTCATTCCTTCCGGAATCCATTCCCTCAATACTTCGCCAGGGTGCGCGGGGTTGTGCATTCTGCTCATGTTGAATCCCTCTCTAGTGATAATCCTGGTAATCCACCAACTCGGAGTCTTTACCGTCAAAGGTGAAAGTTAGGCGCCAGTTGCCGTTAACTGTCAAAGCAAAATGGCCGGCCATATTTCCGGTCAGCGCGTGCAGCTTCCAGCTAGGCACATTCATGTCCTCCAAGTGCTTTGCGTTATCCAACGCAGACAGCAATAGACGCAACTTGCCTGCATGATGGGGCTGGATTCCTGCTTTACTTCCGTTATGGAAGAATGCCTCGAGGCCTTTGTGCCGGAAGTTTTTGATCACGTTGTAACTGTAAGCTGTATATTAACAGTTGTCAAATCAACGATTGTCCTGTGAAGGGGAGCGGGGTGCTAAGAGCTGATTAGTAAATGAGGCGGCTTTTGCGTAGTGCAGCCGGCCCATGGAATGAGCCGGAGGCGGCTTGCGAATGCAGACCGCGCGTCACAGGAACTTGAAAGCCAGCGCAGCGACCACCGTTGGAATCAGTGCGGCCGTCAGCAGTCCCAGCGGTGAGACCGTTTCGTCTTCGAAGTGTTTGCGCAGGAGTGACAGGCCAGCCGGATTTGGCGCATTGGCAATCACCGTCAGTCCACCCCCGGTCACCGCGCCTGCAACCAGGGCGTATTTGAAGCCGTCCGGCAACCCTTCAACCAGCGAGCCAAGGTAAGTGAGCGCGGCATTGTCCGCAAATGCCGTGAGAACAGTCGCCCCGACAAACACCTGATCGCTGTGCAGGCGCATCAGCAGGGGCTGCAACCACCATTCCTGCTGCCCTCCCAGAACCACCAGTCCGGCCAGAAACAGGGCAACCAGCAGCCCTTCACGCAAGATCAGGGGGTCCTGGTAGCGTGGGTAAGCAGAGGCCACGCCGAGGAAAAACAGGAACAGGCCCATGAAGACGGCAGGGTGATGGGCGAAGGACACGACGCAAACCAGAAATGCCAGGTGCGTGAGGAGCAGGAGCAGCGGAACGGGCGCGGCGCTGCCAGGGCGTCGCGGAACAGCTCCCAGCTCCTTTCGGAACAGGAGCGCAGCACCGACGGCATTCGCAAGAACGGCGATCGCCGATTTCCAGCCGAAGGCGGCGATCATGAAATGGCTGTCCCACCCCCATGTGTCTGCCACCATCAGCACGGGGGGTGCGGCATACGCAGTCAGCGTGCCGCCGATGGAAATGTTGACGAACAGCACGCCCAACATCGCATACTTCACGCGCGACGAAACACCGCTGGCGAATAGGTCGTCAGCAAGGATCAGCGCCGCCAAGGTCATGGCGGCTGGCTCGGTAATGAAAGAACCCAGCAGGGGAACAACGCCCAACACCACAAGACAGGTGCCCGTGCTGCCGGGGAGGGGGACCATCCGGGCCAAACAATTCACGCCGACGCGGACCATTTGCAAAATCGGGCGCGTGCCCGCGATCACCATGATGGCGAATACGAACATGGGCTCGGTGAAATCGCGCGAGTCCATGTATGCGGTGGTTGCCTTCGCGCCTTCGGCAAAGAACATGGCGACGACCAGGATCAGTGCCCAGAATCCAAACGCGACTTCGACTTCACCCAGCAAGTGCCACGCGCCGGCATGGGCTGGGCGCGTATGAGCCAGATGCTCGAAGTACTTGGTGGCGAAGGTATGCAGGATGGCGACAGCGAACAAAACCGCGCCAATGAGCTGAAGGGTCGATGGAGTCACGCGATCGGCTTGAGGAAGTGATTTGTGGGTAGCTTACAGCGTATCAGGCCGGCTCGCTTGACCCATCCGGTCCGGCGCCGCGCCACCCGTTCAGCAGATCCTCGGAAGCGGATCGTCTTCGAGCTCTTCGATCGGGCGCCAGCCGCCCAGCTCCGTTTCCATCAACACCCGGCCCTGGCCGGCTGCCACGTTCCCGATGATGCGGGCATCCCGTCCCTGGGGCAGGGCGCGCCAGCGCGACAGCGCCTCTTCCGCCTGGGTGGGATCGACCACCGCCACCACGCGCCCTTCGCAGGCCAGGTACAACGGCTCATATCCCAGCATGTCGCACAGGGACCGCACGGAATCCCGCACCGGAATCGCTTCTTCCTTCACCAGGACCGACAGCGAATCCGCCTGCGCAATGTCGTGCAGGACAGTGGCCAGGCCGCCGCGGGTTGGGTCGCGCATGAAACGCAGTCCGGGAAGGGCGCTGAGGGCGCGGGTCAGGGGAAGCACGCTGGCGGCGTCGGACCGCACGTCCCCGTCCAACCCGAATTGCTCCCGCGCAAGCAGCACGGCCACGCCATGGTCGCCCACCGGTCCGCTGACCAGGATGCTGTCGCCAGGCAGTATGCAGTGCAATCCCAGTCGCAGTTGCGGCGGCCGGATGCCGATGCCGGTCGTGGCCAGGTAGAGACCGCTGCCTTCGCCGCGCCGCACCACCTTGGTGTCGCCGGCGACCACGACCACCGACGATTCGCGTGCGGCCCGGGCAAGGCTCGTGACCAGTCGCTGCAGCAGTGCGAGGTCCAGCCCTTCCTCGATGAATGCGTTGAGGGTGATGTACAGCGGGGTGGCTCCGGAAACCGCCAGATCGTTGACCGTGCCATGAACGGCCAGCGAGCCGATGTCCCCCCCCGGAAATTCGAGCGGTTGCACCGTGAATCCGTCCGTGGTCACCATCAGCACGCCGTCTGCGGCAGGCAGGGCCGACGCGTCGGCGCCCAGATCCAGCAGGGGATTGCCGAGCTGGCGGGCGAACACCGCTTCGATGAGTTCGCGCATCTTTCGTCCGCCGTTGCCGTGGGCGAGTCCGATGTTCCGGTCATCCATGGCCGTATCCTGCTTCGGCGAGTTGGCCCACGGCGATTCCGCCGTCGTTGCAGGGAACCCGTTCAGGCAGCCGGACTTCGAAGCCGGCCGCTTCCAGTGCCGAGGTCGCAAGTTCCGACAGCAGCTTGTTCTGAAAAACGCCTCCGGTCAGGCCAACCCGCTCGAAGGCATCCCGTTCCCTGAAGCAGGTGGCCTGGTCGACGATGGCGCAGGCGAGGCTTTGGTGGAACTGCATGGCGCGGGTTGCCGCAGGCGTTCCGCGGTCCGCCAGGGCCTGCACCAGGGGGGCCCAGTCGGTGGTGACGAGTCCGTCCGCATCCTGTTGCAACGGCAGGGGGATGGGTCCGGCGCTGCCGTCCGCAACCTGTTCAAGCTGCATTCCGGCCTGGCCTTCATGGGTGGCGCACGCCAGCAGTCCGACCAGGTTGGCGGCCCCGTCGAACAGGCGGCCTGCCGCCGTGGTGGTTGCCGCATTCAGGGAGCGCTTCCAGGATTCCCGCAGCAGGTCCCCCTGTTCCAGGACAAAGGGGTATTCCAGCCCCGTTTCCCAGCATAACGAAGCGCCCGAGCGCCAGACTTCCCGGGCCGCGCGCTCGCCGCCCTGAAGGCGGAAGGGCCGCAGGCGCCCGGTCCGGCGCCAGGCGCCGATGCTTCCCAGAAACGTTTCGCCGCCCCACAGGGTGCCGTCTTCCCCCAGTCCGACGCCGTCCCAGGCAAACACCAGCCAGCGCTGCGCCGGTCCCTGTTCCAGCGCCAGGGCGCTGGCATGGGCCCGGTGGTGCCAGACCCGCACCAGCGGCAGCCCGGCTTGGGCGGCCCAGCGGCTGCTGGCGTAGCGGGAATGGGCATCGCACACGACGGCTTCCGGCACGACACCGTAGAGCCGTTTCAGGTCGCCGATCACCTGTTCGAATACTTCCAGGCTTCTGGCGGAATCGAGGTCCCCGATGTGCGGGGACAGCACGAGCCTGCGGTCCCAGCCGAAGGCGACGGCATTTTTTGTGTGGCCACCGACGGCGAGCAGGGGACGCGGCAGGGGCGCAGGCAATTCGAGTTCCAGGGGGGCGAATCCCCGCCCCACGCGGATGACGCGCGGTTTACCCGCAACCAGGCGCACCACGGAATCGTCCGCCGGCCTGGCGATGGGCCGGTCGTGATGCAGGAACGCGTGGGCGACC
Source organism: Pseudomonadota bacterium (assembly GCA_021826025.1). Taxonomy (GTDB): domain Bacteria; phylum Pseudomonadota; class Gammaproteobacteria; order Burkholderiales; family Ferrovaceae; genus JAKBAT01. Next base: position 4,963 of record JAKBBG010000059.1, read on the forward strand.
TGTCCCAGCCGCGCTTCCACCTGGGTGTTGTCGGTGAGGACCGGTTCGCCGCTCACGTTGGCGGACGTGGCCACCACCGGACTGCCCAGCGCGTCGAGCAGCAGATGGTGCAGCGGACTGTAGGGCAGCATGGCCCCGATTTCCCGCAGGCCCGGGGCGATGCCGTCCGGCAGCTGCGAATCGGGACGGCGCCGCAGCAACACGATGGGGCGGGGCACGGCAAGCAACTGCTGGCCGGCTGCATCGTCGACCTGCAGTTCCCCGCGGACGGCATCCAGGCCATCGCTGCCGGCCCAGGGAAACAGCAGGGCGAGCGGTTTGTGCGGACGCAGTTTGCGGGAACGCAGCCGGGCGATGGCCGACGGATCGGACGCGTCGCACAGCAGGTGGTAGCCGCCGATGCCTTTGACGGCGACGGTCTGGCCCTGGCGCAAGGCCCGGATTGCGGCATCCAGGGCGCTGTGGCCGCAGATCTGCCGGCCCGGCCCTGCAAACGTGAGCCGGGGGCCGCAGTCGGGGCAGGCCACCGGTTCCGCATGAAAGCGCCGGTTCGCCGGGTCTTCATATTCGGCCCGGCAACGGGGGCAGAGCTCGAAACCGGCCATGGTCGTGTTGGCGCGGTCGTAGGGCATGCCCGTGACCAGCGTGTAGCGCGGGCCGCACTGCGTGCAGTTGATGAACGGATAGCGATAGCGGCGGTCACCCGGCGTCTGCAATTCCCTCCGGCAGTCCTCGCACAGATCGCTGTCGGGCGGCACATGCACGCGGCTTTGCGGCGTGGCGAGGCTGGGAGCGATTTCGAAGCGCTCCGCATCGATGCCGGCGATGGTTTCCACCTGCAGCACCTTCGGTCGCGCGAGCGGCGGGCATTCGGCTACCAGCGCACGGGAGAAGGCATCCAGACGGGAGGGGGGCCCTGCGGCTTCGATCAGGACCTGGCCGGTGAGATTCCGGACACTGCCCCGGAGTTCCAGGCGGCGGGCCAGCCGGAAAACGAAAGGCCGGTAGCCGACCCCCTGGACCCGGCCTGCCACGATCCAGCGGCGCGCTTCAGTGGTGGGCTGCATGGGGCCTCTCCCCCGATGTCCAGCCGATCCGGCACGCGCCTTCATCCGACACCATGCAGGGCCCGACGGGGGACTGCGGCGTGCAGGCGATGCCATAGAGGGTGCATTCCACAGGCCTGATTTTTCCCAGCACGACGCGGGCACAATCGCAGCCGGCGGGCATGTCCCCGGCACGCTTTCTGCCGGCCTGGGCGAAATCCGGGAAACGCAGGCGCGCATCGTGACGGTCAAAGGGGGGGCGCAACACGTAGCCGGATGCCGGAATGGGGCCCACGCCACGCCAGTTTGCCCCGGTGATCCCGAAGACGCGTCGCAGCTGGTCGCGCGCTGCCGGATTGCCGTCGGGCCGGATGACGCGGGCATAGCAGTTGTCGAGAAAGGGGGCGCCTTCCCTGCGCTGGCGCAGGACGGAATAAATGGCCGCCAGGAGGGAATCGGGCGTGAACCCTGCGGCGGCCGCCGGCAGGCCGAAAGCTTCCACCACGAAAGACCATTCCCCGAGCCCCATGACGGTGGACACATGTCCCGGAACGATCAGGGCGTCCAGGCAGGAATCCTCCGATTCAAGGAGCATGCGCACGGCAGGCCAGGTGAGCCGTCCTGCAAGCAGCACGCTCAGGTTTTCCGGGGCGCCTTCCAGCAGGCTTGCCGCCACCGGTGCCATGGTGGTTTCGAAGCCGGCGGCAAAAAAAACCACTTCCCGTCCGGGATGGCGCAAGGCAAGCTGCACGGCTTCCCGGGGACTGGCGACGGCGCGGACATCGGCGCCTGCCGCCTTCGCCTGTTCGAGGGAACGCACCTCGCGCTTCGGGAGGTTGACCGGCACGCGCAGCATGTCGCCGAAGGCGACCAGCATGACCCCGGACCGAAGGGCCAGCTGGATGGCCTGGTACACGTCCTCTTCCGGACAGACGCAGACCGGACAGCCGGGGCCGGCGATGAGCGCGACCGTGTCGGGCAGGACGCTGCGCAGGCCGGACAGCGCGATCGTCCGCTCATGTCCGCCGCACACGTTCATGATCTTGACGGGCCCGTCCCGCGGCAGGTCCCGGATTCTTGAGAGCCATTCCCGCGCGCCGGTCATCGCGCTTCCAGCCGCTCCCGCAGCCAGTCCAGCCAGGGCTGCATGCCGAGCGACTTCCTGGCCGAAAGCGCAAAGACGGGTGCCGCGCTGGCCAGTTCGCGCAGGTGCGATTCGGCCCGGCGCGCATCGAAATCGTCGAGCACGTCCAGCAGGTCGCTTTTGGTCAGCAGCAGAAGGTCGGCGGCGCGAAACATGACAGGGTATTTGGCCGGCTTGTCGTCTCCCTCCGTGACGGACAGCAGCACCACGTCGCAATGCTGGCCCAGGTCGAAGCTGGCCGGGCACACCAGGTTGCCCACGTTTTCGATGAACAGCAGGTCGAGGTCGTGCAGCGGGAAACCGTGCAGGGCCCGGTGCACCATGGCGGCGTCCAGGTGGCAGGCGGTCCCGGTCGTGATCTGGCGCGCCGGCGCTCCACGCGCGCGGATGCGCGCCGCGTCATTTTCCGTTTCCAGGTCGCCTTCGATGACGCCGATGCGGTACTCCCCGCGCAGCGCGTCGATGGTGGCTTCCAGCAGGGCGGTCTTGCCCGATCCGGGCGAGGACATCAGGTTGACGGCAAGCACGCCGTGCGCGTCGAAATGGCGGCGGTTGTGGCGCGCCTGGGCATCGTTGCCTTCCAGCAGCCGGCGCAGCAGGGGCACCGCATCCGTCCGGGGCGACGGGGAGTAAGCCTGGGCCGTGCCGCCGGGGGGCAAGGCGCAACCGCAGTCGTCACACATGGGAAACCGCTCCGGAAAAAGTGAGCGACAGGCTTTCGAGGATCATTTCGTCGCCGCTGAGGACCCGCGTGTCGTGGCTGCCGCACGCGGGGCACAGCAGCCGGTTGGGCCGCGCCTGCGATTCCGCTCCGCATTGGCGGCACCGCACGCGCAGCGGGGGCACGACGATGGTGAGCGCGGCATCGCTGGCCAGGGTTCCGGCACGGGCGAGCGTGTAGGCCGACTGCAGGAGGGCCGGCTCGACCCCCGACAACGGCCCCAGCGCGACCCGGATGCCTGAAACTCCGGTAGCCCCGCGTTCCAGGGCGATGTCCCGCACCTGCGAAATCAGGGCCTGGCAGACGGCCAGCTCATGCACGTCCGTTCTCCGCAGCCAGCATTTCGTCGAACAGTTCCCAGGACGAACGGGCGTCTTCCGGACTCACGCGCTGGATGGCGTAGCCCACGTGGACCATGACGAAGTCGCCCACGGCAAGAGGCTCGCCCTGCATCAGGAACAGGCTCACGTCCCGCGCGATGCCCTTGGCGGTACACCGTGCGGTGTATCCGTCGATGCGGGAAATCTCCATGGGAATGGCGAGGCACATGGCGCCAGATTCGCAGAAAACGAATCGATTAAAGTTGATCCAAATCAAACTATGTTGCCCTGCTTCCAACAATAATGCAGTCGTCAATTCTCGTCCGCGGCAGCGGGACAGGGCGGCCGCGGCAGACCCACTTCAACGGGCCGGAACATGCTGCTCATCCTGGGTATCGGCAATGTGTTGATGCGCGACGAAGGCGCCGGGGTCCATGCCTTGTCCTGCCTGCGCAGCGCCTATTCCTCGCACCGGGACATCTGCTTCATGGACGGCGGAACGCTGAGCTTCACGCTGAATGAAGCCATCGAAGCGGCGTCCGAATGGATCGTGATCGACGCGGCCGAACTGCAATCCCCTGCCGGAACGGTCAAGGTTTTCGAAGGCGCCGCCATGGATGACTTCGTTTGCGCCAGCCGCAAGCGCAGCGTGCACGAAGTCGGCCTGATGGACCTCATGACCATGACCCGCCTGTCCGAATGCCTGCCCGAAAAGCGCGCGCTGGTTGGCATCCAGTTTTCCGAGCTGGGCTGGGGCGAGCAGCCGTCCGCGCAGGTGGCCGCCGGATTCCCGCGTGTGGTCGAGGCGGTCGGCCGCCTGATCAGGGGCTGGCGGACATGAGTGCGGGGTACATTCCGATCAGGTCTGAGCTGCCCGCGGACAGCCTGTCGGCGGGCAGCGTGTCCGCCGTGCTGAACGAAATCGGAAGCCGTCTGGAAATCCTGTGTTCCAGCGGCGAGTCCTGGCGCATCGACCTGCGCAGCCTGCCTTTTTCGGCGCAGGAGCGGGACCGGTTGAAGGCGCTTCTCGGACAGGGCGAAGTGGTGGCGCATATCGCGGCCCTCGGCCCTTCCGAGCTGGCCGAGACGGGTTATGCCGGGGTCTGGTGGGTCACCCACCGCAATGCCGAGGGTGCGGTGGTGGCCGAACTGATCGAAGTGACGCGGGTGCCCGACCTGCTGGAAAGCCCCGAGCAGGATGTCCGCGCCAGTCTCTCCCGCCTGCAGGGCGCGATTGCGCGCTGCGCAACCCTTTCCGAGGAATTGCCATGATCCCGAACGAATCCCTGGGAACGTTGCTCGCGCAACGCGGCGTGAGCCGCCGCGCCTTCCTGAAATTCTGCACGGCCATCACGTCGCTGCTGGCATTGCCTCCCCAGGCGGTCCATGCGGTGGCCGCGGCACTGGAAAAGGCGCGGCGCCCGTCCGTGATCTGGCTTTCCTTCCAGGAATGCACCGGGTGCACGGAATCCCTCACCCGGTCCTATTCCCCGACGCTGGAAACCCTGATTTTCGACATGATTTCCCTCGACTACCACCACACGCTGCAGGCCGCGTCGGGAACCCATGCGGAAAAGTCCAGGGAGGAGGCCATGAAGGCCTCCTTCGGGAAATACCTGCTGGTGGTGGACGGTTCGGTTCCCCTGCGCGATGGCGGCATCTACTCCACCATCGCCGGCAGGACCAACCTGGACATCCTGCAGGAAAGCGCCAAAGGGGCCGCGGCCATCGTTTCCGTGGGCACGTGCGCATCCTTCGGCGGGCTTCCGAAAGCCAGGCCAAACCCTTCCGGTGCGGTTCCCGTGTCGGAAGTGATCCGGGACAAGCCGATCGTCACTGTCCCGGGCTGTCCCCCCATCCCGGCCGTGATCACTGGCGTGCTGGCCCACTACCTGACGTTCGGGGAGTTGCCCGCGCTGGACCGCCTGGGCCGCCCCGTGTCCTTTTATGGGGAAACCATCCACGACCGCTGTTACCGCAGGCCTTTCTACGACCGCGGAAAGTTCGCGAAAACCTTCGACGACGAAGGCGCGCGCGCGGGATGGTGCCTCTATGAACTGGGCTGCAAGGGCCCGACGACGCGAAATTCCTGTGCCACGACCAAATGGAACGGCGGCATCGGGTTCCCCATCGAAGCCGGCCACGGATGCCTGGGCTGTTCCGAACCGGATTTCTGGGATGCGGGCAGCTTCTATACGCCGCTTGCGGCGGCCACCGTGGACGTTACCACCGTGGCGGAAGCGGCAGCCGCGATCGGTGCAGGCGCGGCGGTGGCGATGAGCGTCGCCGACGAGGCAAAGCGCCGTGCGGCCCGGAAGGCGCACGAGAAAATGACGGTCAAGGACCTTTAGACCAGGAGCGAGCCATGATCCCGGAATCTTTCTTTTTTTGGGTGAGGGGAACAGGATTTCAAATCGCCGTGGCGCTGTTCGTGGGCGGCATGGTGTTTCGCATGGCCGCGCTCGCCCTGATGGCGCGCCGCAAATCGCTGGCCGAACCGCGGGGGTCGGAATGGGGGCCGGGGTTGCGGATGATCTGGCGCCGGTCCTTCGTCCTGCCGCAGCTGGGCTTCAGGGGCAAACTCACGTTCGTTTCCGGATACCTGTTTCACCTGGGGCTGCTGCTGGTCGTGCTTTTCCTGAGCCAGCACATTCTGCTGCTGCGGTCCGTCCTGGGATTCGGCTGGCCGTCCCTGCCGCGCGGCGTGATCGACGTGGCCGCCGTCCTCGCCATGGCGGCCCTGGTCGTATTGCTGGTTCACCGCGTCACCGACCCGGTCAAGCGCCTCCTGTCCGACTTCCAGGATTACCTTTCCTGGACGGTGACCTGCCTTCCCCTGCTCACGGGGTTCCTGCTTTCGCGCAATGCCGGGTTCGACTACAGGACGTTGCTCACGGTGCACCTGCTGACCGTGGAGCTGCTGCTCGTCGTGATGCCGTTCACGAAGCTTGCCCACATGTTCTCCACGTTTGGCGCCCGCTGGTACAACGGCGCCATTGCCGGCCTGAAAGGGGTCCTGCCATGACTGCCACTCTCGAACACGGCGTGCGCACGCTGATCGAACAGATCGACGCCCCCACGGCCACTTTCTTCACCTCCTGCGTGCACTGCGGTCTGTGCGCGGACGCCTGTCTGTTCTATACCGAAACCCAGGACCCGCGCTATACCCCGATTTACAAGCTGGAGCCGCTGCGGCGGGTCTGGCGTCAGGAATACACGTTCTGGGGCCGCTGGCGACGCCTGCTGGGGCTCGACGCGCCGCTCACGGACAGCGAGCTCGAAGCGTGGGAGCCGCTCGTCTATGACGGCTGCACCCTGTGCGGGCGCTGTTCGCTGGTATGCCCCGTCGGGAACGACCTCGTCTACATGATCCGCAAGCTGCGGGAGGGCATGGTGGCAGCCGGACATGCGCCCCAGGGGCTCAAGGACTCCACGCGCCGGGCCCTCGAAAAGGGAAGCCCGATGGGTGTGACGCTCGCCA
>JAKBBG010000007.1:0-6739 GCA_021826025.1 Pseudomonadota bacterium
CCGAGCCCGGCTGCAGCAAGCGGTCGCGGTCGTCGATTTCCATGAGCTTGTAGGCGGCACGGGAACGGTAGCCTTCGAGGCGGGCCTTTTTGACGAACGGATCGTTGACGTGCTCCCGCATCCAGGCCTTGCTGGTTCGGGTGGGCTTCATTTCGGGCGATAGAGCACCAGGATGCGTCCGATCAGCTGCACCGGCGCCGCCGACAGGCGCGCACAGACCTGGGCCAGGATGGCCTCGCGCGCGTCCCGATCGCCTTCGGCCACCTTGAACTTGACCAGCTCGTGGGCCCGCAGGGCCCGTTCCAGTTCCCGCAGCACGGCCTGGGTGAGGCCGCCCTGCCCCGCCATCACCACCGGATGCAGGGCATGGGCGCGCGCCCTGAGCGCGCTGCGCTCCGCGGCCGTGAGCGCGAGCGCCCGCCCGGGAGGCGGCAGCCTGAGCTCAGACGTAGCGGACGTCGAGGATTTCATATTCCCGCACTCCGCCGGGCGCGTTCACTTCGGCCACGTCCCCGGCGTACTTGCCGATGAGGGCGCGCGCGATGGGGGAATTGATGGAGATCTTGCCGTCCTTGATGTCGGCCTCGTCGTCGCCCACGATCTGGTAGGTGAAGACGTCGCCCGACCCCAGGTCCTCCAGTTCCACGGTGGCCGCGAACACGCAGCGCCCTTCGGCGTCCAGCAGGGCGGGGTCGATGACCTGGGCGTTGGAGAGCTTCGATTCCAGGTCCAGGATGCGGCCTTCGATGAAGGACTGGCGCTCCTTGGCCGCATCGTATTCCGCGTTTTCGGACAGGTCACCCTGGGCCCGCGCCTCGCTGATGGCCTGGATCACGGCCGGCCGCTGCACGTGCTTGAGGTGATGCAGCTCGGCCTTGAGCTTTTCCGCGCCGACCACTGTCAATGGAACCTTGTTCATCCCTGCTCTCCCGCCTGTGTTATTTGACCCTGAAGCGATTGCAAATCGTACACGCCCAGGCGCTGCGTGATCTGCATGCCCAGGCAGGCGGCGCGTGCGCCCGCCACGGTGGTGTAATACGTCACCCGCCCCTGGAGCGCCGCGTTGCGGATGGACCAGGAGTCCTGGACCGCGCGGGACTGCTCTTCGACGGTGTTGATGATGAGGCTGATTTCGCGGTTCTTGATCATGTCCACGATGTGCGGCCGCCCTTCGGTCACCTTGTTGACGGCCGTGGCCTTGAGTCCGGCCGCTTCCAGCGCCGCGCAGGTGCCGCGCGTGGCGACCAGGGTGAATCCCATGGCCGCAAGGCTGCGCGCGATCTCCACCACCGGGGGCTTGTCCGCGTTGCGCACGCTGATGAACACCTTGCCGCCGGCGGGCAGTTTGACGCCGGCCGCGAGCTGGGACTTCACGAAGGCTTCCGCAAAGGTGGCGCCGACCCCCATCACTTCGCCCGTGGATTTCATTTCGGGGCCCAGGATGGGGTCCACGCCGGGGAACTTGATGAAGGGGAAAACCGCTTCCTTGACGGCGAAATGGGGGGGGATGATTTCCCCGGTCACCCCCTGGGCGGGCAGGGACTGCCCCACCATGCAGCGCGCGGCGATCTTGGCGAGCTGGCGCCCGGTGGCCTTGGCCACGTAAGGCACGGTGCGCGAGGCGCGCGGGTTCACTTCGAGCACGTACACCACGTCGCCCTGGATGGCGAACTGGACGTTCATGAGTCCCACCACGCCCAGCGCCCGCGCCATGGCCACGGTCTGGCGCCGCAGTTCGTCCTGCAGGGCCGGCGCCAGGCTGAAGGGCGGCAGGGAACAGGCCGAATCGCCCGAATGCACGCCGGCCTGCTCGATGTGTTCCATGATCCCGCCGATCACCACCCGCTCGCCGTCGGAAACCGCATCCACGTCCACTTCGATGGCGTCGTTGAGGAACCGGTCGAGCAGGATGGGCGAATCCTTGGTGACGGCGACTCCGGTCATGCCGTCGGTGTCCGTGATCACTTCGCGCAGGTATTTTTCCAGGTCGGCCTGGGTGTGCACGATCTGCATGGCGCGCCCCCCCAGCACATAGCTGGGACGGACCACGATGGGGTAACCCAGTTCGCCCGCCAGGGCGAGCGTCGACTCGCGGTCGAAGGCCGTGCGGTTTTCCGGCTGGCGCAGCCCCAGCTCGTGCAGCATCTGCTGGAAGCGCTTGCGGTCTTCGGCGCGGTCGATGCTGTCGGGGGCCGTGCCGATGATGGGCACCCCGGCCGCCTCCAGGCCGCGCGCCAGCTTGAGCGGCGTCTGTCCGCCGAACTGCACGATGACCCCTTCGGGTTTTTCCAGGGCGACGATTTCCAGCACGTCCTCCAGGGTGAGGGGCTCGAAATACAGGCGGTCGGACGTGTCGTAGTCGGTGGACACCGTTTCCGGATTGCAGTTGACCATGATGGTTTCATAGCCGTCCTCGCGCAGGGCGAGCGCCGCATGCACGCAGCAATAGTCGAACTCGATGCCCTGCCCGATGCGGTTGGGGCCGCCGCCCAGCACCATGATCTTGCGCCGTCCGGTGGGGGCCGCCTCGCATTCCTCGTCGTAGCTCGAATACTGGTAGGCCGTGCTGGTGGCGAATTCGGCGGCGCAGGTGTCCACCCGCTTGTACACCGGTCGCACCCGCAGGGCGTGCCGGCGCGCCCGCACCGCATGTTCGTCGGTGCCCAGCAGGGCGGCGAGGCGGCGGTCGGAAAAACCCTTGCGCTTGAGGCGGAACAGCGCGGCCGCGTCGAGCGACCCGAGGGCCTGGCCGCGCAGGCGGCCTTCCTCCTCCACCAGGTCCGCGATTTCCGCGAGGAACCAGGGGTCGATGCGGGACAGGCGGTGGACTTCATCCAGGCCCAGCCCGGCGCGGAACGCGTCGGCCAGGTACCACAGGCGGTGCGGTCCGGGGTCGGCCAGTTCGGCCTCGATCAGGCTGCGGTCGGCGCTCAGCCCGTCCAGGCCGTTGGCGCCGGTTTCCAGGCCGCGCAGCGCCTTCTGCAGCGACTCCTGGAAGGAGCGGCCGATGGCCATCACTTCGCCCACGGATTTCATCTGGGTGGTGAGCCGGTCGTTGGCCTGGGGAAACTTTTCGAAGGCGAAACGGGGCACCTTCGTGACCACGTAGTCGATGCTGGGCTCGAAGGAGGCCGGCGTGGCGCCGCCCGTGATGTCGTTCTTCAGCTCGTCCAGGGTATAGCCCACGGCGAGCTTGGCCGCCACCTTGGCGATGGGGAAGCCGGTGGCCTTGGAAGCGAGCGCCGAGGAGCGCGACACGCGCGGGTTCATTTCGATCACGATCATGCGCCCGTCGGCGGGATTGACCGCGAACTGCACGTTGGAGCCACCCGTCTCCACCCCGATTTCGCGCAGCACCGCGACGGAGGCGTCGCGCATGATCTGGTATTCCTTGTCGGTGAGGGTCTGGGCCGGGGCCACCGTGATGGAATCGCCCGTGTGCACCCCCATGGCGTCGACGTTTTCGATGGAACAGATGATGATGCAGTTGTCGTTGCGGTCGCGCACGACTTCCATTTCATATTCCTTCCAGCCGATCACCGACTCTTCCACCAGCAGTTCGCGGGTGGGCGAGGCATCCAGGCCGCGCTCGCAGATGGCGAGGAATTCCTCCTGGTTGTAGGCGATGCCGCCGCCGCTGCCGCCCATGGTGAAGGACGGCCGGATGATGGCCGGATATCCCACCACGGCCTGCACCTGGAGCGCTTCCTCGATGCTGTGGGCGATGGCCGAACGGGGCGTGGCGAGCCCGATGCGGGTCATGGCGGCCTTGAACTTCTCGCGGTCTTCCGCCTTGTCGATGGCTTCCTTGCGGGCCCCGATCATTTCCACGCCGTATTTGTCCAGCACCCCTTCGCGCGCCAGGTCGAGGGCGCAGTTGAGGGCCGTCTGCCCCCCCATGGTGGGCAGCAGGGCGTCCGGACGCTCCTTGGCGATGATCTGCTCGATGATCTTCCAGGTGATGGGCTCGATGTACGTGACGTCGGCCATGTCCGGGTCGGTCATGATGGTGGCCGGATTGGAATTGACCAGGATGACCCGGTACCCTTCCTCGCGCAGGGCCTTGCAGGCTTGCGCGCCCGAATAGTCGAATTCGCAGGCCTGGCCGATGACGATCGGGCCGGCGCCGATGATGAGGATGGAACGGAGGTCGGTGCGCTTGGGCATGGGTCAGGCCGCCTTTGCCTGCATCAGGCGGATGAAATGGTCGAACATCCCGCCCGCGTCATGGGGCCCCGGACTCGCTTCGGGATGCCCCTGGAAACTGAACGCCGGGCAGTCGGTGCGGGCGATGCCCTGCAGGCTGCCGTCGAAAAGGGAGCGGTGGGTGACGCGCAGGGTGGCGGGCAGCGTGTCCGCGTCCACGGCAAACCCGTGGTTCTGGCTGGTGATCATGACGCGGCGGGAATCGAGGTCCTGCACCGGATGGTTGGCCCCATGGTGGCCGAACTTCATCTTGACGGTGCGCCCGCCGGAAGCCAGCGCCAGCAGCTGGTGGCCCAGGCAGATGCCGAACACGGGAATGCCCGAAGACAGGAACGTGCGGATGGCCTCGACGGCGTAGTCGCAGGGTTCGGGGTCGCCGGGACCGTTGGACAGGAAAATGCCGTCCGGACGATAGCGCAGGGCCTCTTCGGCCGGCGTGGTGGCGGGCACCACGGTCACGTGGCAGCCGCGCTGGGCGAGCAGGCGCAGGATGTTGTGCTTGACGCCGTAGTCATAGGCCACCACGCGGAAGCGGGCGGCGGGCGGCGGCACGAACCCGCGCCCGAGCTGCCAGGCTCCGTCGGTCCACTCGTAGGGTTCGGTGCAGCTCACCACCTTCGCGAGGTCCATGCCGGCCAGGCCGGGAAAGGCGCGCGCCGCCGCGAGGGCGGCCGTCTCGTCCACCTCGCCCGCCATCAGGCAGCCGCTCTGCGCCCCTTTTTCCCGCAGCAGGCGGGTGAGCCTGCGGGTATCGACGCCGGCGATGGCCACCACGCCGCGCTGGGCCAGGTAATCCGGCAGCGGCTGGCGCGAGCGCCAGCTGGAAAGCACCCGCGGCAGGTCCCGGATCACGAGGCCCGCGGCCGCCACCGAGCCGGATTCGGCGTCTTCGGGGTTGGTGCCCACGTTGCCCACGTGCGGGTAGGTGAGGGTGACGATCTGGCGGCAGTAGGAGGGGTCGGTCAGGATTTCCTGGTAGCCGGTGAGGGCGGTGTTGAACACCACTTCGCCCACGCTCTGCCCGGCGGCCCCGATGGCCTGCCCCCGGAACACCGATCCGTCCGCCAGCACGAGAACGGCAGGCACAGTCGGTGAGGCGGTAGTGGCGTGGGCCATTACGAGAGACTCCAGAAGGGATTTGATGTGAAAAACGGGAAGGACGCTTGAGCGCGACTTTCCCGTTTCCGATTATTGCAATGATACCTTAATCTGGCGCGCCGATCAAACCTGTCCGCCCGAAAGCAGTGCCGTGAGGCCCAGGACGTCGCGCATGTCATACAGGCCGGAAGGCTTGTCCGCGATGAAACGGGCCGCGCGCAGCGCCCCCAGGGCGAAAGTGGCCCGGCTGCTGGCCCGGTGGGTGATTTCCAGCCGCTCGCCCTCCCCCATGAACGACACGGTGTGGTCCCCCACCACGTCGCCGCCGCGCACGGTGGCAAACCCGATGGTGTCCGCCCGGCGCTCGCCCGTGATGCCTTCGCGGCCGTACACGGCCACGTCGGACAGGCGCCGTCCGCGCGCCGCCGCCACCACTTCACCCATGCGCAGGGCGGTGCCGGAAGGGGCATCCACCTTGTGGCGGTGGTGCGCTTCGACGATTTCCACGTCGAAGCCGTCCTGCAGGACCCGGGCCGCCAGGTCGAGCAGGGCTAGGGAAAGGGTCACGCCCATGCTCATGTTGGGAGCGAACACGATGGGGATACGGGCGCTCGCGGCCCGGATGGTTTCCCGCTCGGCATCGCTGAAGCCGGTGGTGCCGATCACGAGGCCGCGGCCGAGGGCGAGGCAGGCCTGCAGGTGCACGAGCGTGCCGGCCGGACGGGTGAAATCGATGAGCACCTGGCTGGGGGCGAGCGCCGCCTGCAGGTCGTCCGTGATGACGGCCGCCACGGGAGCGTCCAGCCAGTCCCCCGGATTGCGCCCGAGATAGGGGCTGCCCGGCTTTTCCAGGGCGCCGGTGAGCGCCAGGTCGCCGGCGGCGGCCACCGCTTCCATCAGTGCCCGGCCCATGCGGCCGCCGCTGCCGGCAACGCAGATGCCGAGCGCCATCAGCGGCCTCCTCCGGTCACGGGCCGGGTGGCGTTCGGCAGCACGTCCGGCGGCGGCGCGGGGGGTTCGGCCGGCTTCGCGTCGGTCGCCTTGGCCGGGGCCGGCTGGGCTTCCGCGGCCTTGGTCGGCTCGGCCGGCTTGGGCAGGGGATAGTCGGTCACGAAACGTTCCAGCTTGTCCTCCTTGAAAAACACGGTCAGGTTGCGAACGGGGCTCAGCTGGCCTTTCTTGCGCGTATAGAACACGTAGTCCCAGCGGCTGGCGTGGAACGGGTCCGCAAGCAGCGGCGTGCCCAGCACGTAGCCCACCTGGGTGCGCGTCATGCCCGTCTTGAGGCGGCCGATCATGTCTTCATCGATCACCACGCCCTGCTGGACGTCCAGCGTATAGGGCTTGATGGCCGCCCATTTCTTGGCCAGCTCGTCCGGCAGCGTGTCCATTTTGGGCATGGTCGGCATGCTGGGCATGCTGGGCATGCTGGGCA
>JAKBBG010000007.1:6839-48473 GCA_021826025.1 Pseudomonadota bacterium
GGCATGCTGGGCATGCTGGGCATGCTGGGCACACTCCAAGACGAACAGCCGGCAAGGACAAAAGCCGGCAGCAGGACAGCGACAGGTCGAATCATTGTATTATCCGGGTCAAGCCAATCCGCTTATAATAACCCATCTTCTCCCGGCTCTCCGGTCTTCCCATGAGCGTGCCCCAGGATCTCAAAGACATCGGCCTCAAGGCCACACTGCCCCGCCTCAAGGTCCTGGGCCTGTTCGAAAATTCGGACACGCGGCACATGAGCGCCGAGGAAGTGTACCGGCGCCTGCAGGCGGACGGCATGGAAATCGGGCTCGCCACCGTATACCGGGTGCTCACCCAGTTCGAGCAGGCCGGCCTGCTGGTGCGCCACCATTTCGAAAGCGGCAAGGCCGTGTTCGAACTCAACCAGGGGCAGCACCACGACCACCTGGTGTGCCTGCAATGCGGCCACGTGGAAGAGTTCTACGACGCCGAAATCGAGCGGCGCCAGGCTCGCGTGGCCAAGGAACGGGGCTTCTCGATCCACGACCACTCCCTCCAGCTGTACGCCGACTGCATTCGCGAGAACTGCCCGCGCAAGCCCTGACATCCCCATAAAAAACCCCGGCGGCCTTGCGGGCGCCGGGGCGGATGGCCGGGAAACCCCGCTTACAGCACCGACTTGAGCAGCTTGCCCATTTCGGCCGGATTCTTCGTGACCTTGATGCCGCACTCTTCCATCACGGCGAGCTTTTCCTGGGCCGTGCCCTTGCCGCCGGAAATGATGGCGCCCGCATGGCCCATGCGCTTGCCCGGAGGGGCGGTGACGCCGGCGATGAAGCCGATCACGGGTTTCTTCATGTGGTCCTTGATCCAGCGCGCGCACAGCTCTTCGTCGCTGCCGCCGATTTCGCCCACCATGATGACCGCTTCGGTGGCGGGATCGTCGTTGAACAGCTTCATGACGTCGATGTGCTTCATGCCGTTGACGGGGTCGCCGCCGATGCCCACGCAGCTCGACTGGCCGAGACCCAGTTCGCGCAACTGTCCCACGGCTTCGTAGGTGAGCGTGCCGGAACGGGACACCACGCCGATGGGGCCTTTCTTGTGGATGTGGCCGGGCATGATGCCGATCTTGATTTCGTCAGGCGTGATGAGCCCCGGGCAGTTGGGCCCGATCAGGCGGGTCTTGCTGCCCTGCATGCGGTTGCGCGTGCGGATCATGTCGCGCACGGGAATGCCTTCCGTGATGCAGATGACGAGGTTGATTTCCGCTTCCACGGCCTCGTCGATGGCCGCGGCGGCAAAAGGCGGCGGCACGTAAATGACGGACACGGTGGCACCGGTCTGGGCCTTCGCTTCCTTCACGCTGTCGTAAATGGGAATGCCTTCATAGGACTGCCCGCCTTTCTTGGGCGTCACGCCGGCCACGAAACAGTCGGCGCCGAACGCGTATTCCTTGCACATCTTGGTGTGGAACATCCCGGTCTTGCCGGTAATCCCCTGGGTGATGACCCGGGTATCCTTGTTGATCAGAATAGACATATTACCCCCGCGCCGCCGCCACCACTTTCGCAGCAGCATCAGCCATGTTGACGGCGGAAATGATGGGCAAGCCCGAGTCCGCCAAGATTTTCTTGCCCAGCTCCACGTTCGTGCCTTCCAGGCGCACCACCAGCGGCACGTCCAGCTTGACCTCGCGCGCCGCAGCCACCACGCCGGCCGCGATCACGTCGCACTTCATGATGCCGCCGAAAATGTTGACCAGGATGGCCTTGAGGTTGGGGTTCTTGAGCATCAGCTTGAACGCTTCGGTCACTTTCTCGGTGGTGGCACCGCCGCCCACGTCGAGGAAGTTGGCCGGGTTGCCGCCGTAGAGCTTGACGATGTCCATGGTGGCCATGGCGAGCCCGGCGCCGTTCACCAGGCAGCCGATGTTGCCGTCCAGGGAAATGTAGGACAGGTCGAACTTGGACGCCTCGATTTCGTTCGGGTCCTCTTCGTCCAGGTCGCGCAGGGCGACGATGTCGGGATGGCGGTAGAGCGCGTTCGAATCGAAGTTCATCTTGGCGTCGAGCGCCACCACGCGGCCATCCCCGGTGATGACCAGGGGATTGATTTCCGCAAGGCTCGCATCGGTTTCGTCAAAGGCGCGATAAAGCCCCTGGAGCAGGGTGCGCGCCTGGGGAACCAGGGCGGCCGGAACGCCGATCTTGCCCGCCACGTCGTCCGCTTCGCCGTCCTGCAGGCCTTTCACAGGATCGATGAACACGGTATGGATTTTTTCAGGGGTATGGGCCGCCACTTCCTCGATGTCCATGCCGCCTTCGGAACTCGCCATCAGGGCCACGCGCTGGGTGCCGCGATCCACCACCATGCCCACGTACAGCTCCTTCTTGATGTCCGCGCCCTCTTCGATCAGCAGGCGCCGGACCTTCTGCCCTTCGGGGCCGGTCTGGTGCGTGACGAGCTGCATGCCGAAAATCTGCCGTGCGTAGGTTTCGAGCTCCGCCGGCGACTTGGCCACCTTGACCCCGCCCCCCTTGCCACGCCCGCCGGCGTGAATTTGCGCTTTGACGACCGCGATGTTGCCCCCCAGTGTCTTGCCAGCCGCTATCGCCTCCTCCACGGAGAAACACGGAATGCCGCGCGGCGTGGGGACGCCGTACTTCCGCAGAATCTCCTTCGCTTGGTACTCATGGATTTTCATTGCTTGGCCTATAGATGAGTGTTGATGGTATCCATCGCCCAAAACGGATGGCTTCTGGACTGGGCAGAAATTCTACCCCAAAAATATCAACGATACATTATGATTTTTTAGAAAACCATCTAGGGTAAAAGCGCTCCACCACGGCCCCCCGGGTGTCCAGGGCATGGCAGCCGTCCAGGTGCGGCGGCTTCTGTTCGGTCTCCGTTTCGGCGGCGCCGTAGCGGGTCTGAAACGCCACCGTGGCAAGCGTTCCGATCAGTTCGGTCAGGTGGGTGCAGCCGCGCACGCCGCCGAAGCGCTCCTTGACTGCGCGGGTGAAGCCCGGCGCGATGCGCAGGCCCTTGAGGGCGCCGTAGCTGGGGGTGATCTTTTCGCAGGCCCCCGGATAGGGCCGGGCCACGGTGCTCGCTTCCGCCTCGCGGATGACCAGGTCGGCGTCCACCGCAATGCGCAGCCACATGTCGTGAATGGGTTCGCCGGCGGGCTTCACGCCGTCAGAGACGGGAAACGCGTACCCCTTGACATCCACCAGGTGTCCTTCGATGTCGTACAGGCCGTCTTCGCGCGCGTAGCCTTCCACGGTGATGTGACGCCGGTGCAGCAGTGTTCTGGGCGTTGTGGGTTCTGAAAGGGCCATGTGGGAATCCTCCGTGTCCTGCGCAGAACTGCGTTCCGGTTCAGGCGCAATCCGGCGATGATACGCCGATCGGACTCCCCCGACGGAGGGGGCGGCGCCGCCTTTTGCCTTCGTGCGGTTTTTTCGCCCTATAATCCGGAACACCCTTGAACCCGCTCCGGAGATCCTTTGCCGTCCTTTACCGCGCCGGCCCGTTGCGCCGCGGCAGCCGCCCTGATCGCCTTCTGCTGTGCCGCCCGGCCAGCCGAAACGCCCGACCAGATCCTGCTTTCGGCCCACCAGGCCTGGACGGTGCGCGACGTCGCCTCGCTCGCCATGTACTCCCGGCAACTGGCCTCCGACCCGCTGGACGACTACGTGAAATACTGGCTGCTGGAGGTCCGGCTGGGACAATCCGGCCCCCTCCCGAACAGCGAAGTGGAAGCCTTCTTCACCCGCTTTCCCGACAGCCCGCTGGGCGACCCGCTGCGGGTGAGCTGGCTCAAGGCGCTCGCGCAACGCGGCGACTGGGCCACGTTTTCGGCCCAGGTGACGCCTGCCTCCCTGGAAGACCCCGAAGTGGCCTGCGACCAGCTGCAATACCGGCTGAACCGGCAGGACGCAGGCGCCGTGCATGAGGGGCGCACCCTCTGGTTCAGCTCCAAACCCCAGCCCGACAGCTGCGATCCGGTGTTCCGGGTGCTCGCGTCGGAAAACCTGATCACCCGGGACGACATCTGGACCGCCCTGCGGCGGGCGCTCGGCCGCAACAACCTGCCGCACGCGCGCTACATCAACAGTTTCCTGCCGCCGCTGCAGGGCCTGAGCGAAGACGCCCTGACCCAGGCCTACACGCAACCCGCCCAGTTCCTGGAAACCCGGGACGCCACCGACGACAGCCGGCCCGCGCGCGAACTGGCGCTGTTCGCCCTGGCACAGCTCGCGGCGCGCGACCCCCAGCAGGCCGCCGACGCCTGGACACCGCTCGCACCCCGCTTCAGCCCGCGCGACCAGGCCTACGGCTGGCTGCAGGTGGCCTGGCAGGGGGCGATGGCGCAGAATCCCAACGCGCTCGCCTGGTTCAGCAATGCCGGCGAACTACCGGACGACCGCATGCGGGCCTGGCGCGTGCGCGCCGCGCTGCGCCAGGGGAACTGGGACGAGGTGCTGCGCGGCATCGACAGCCTGTCGCCTGCCGAAGCCGGAAAATCCACCTGGCGCTACTGGAAAGGACGGGCCCTGCAGGCCCTGGGGCGCGGGCGCGAAGCCCAGGCCCTGTGGAAACCCCTGTCGCAGGAATACAGCTATTACGGCCTGCTCGCCCTGGAAGAGCTGGGCGGCCGCCTGCAGCTTCCCGCCCCCCCGCCGCCCCTGATGCCCGGCGAAATCGACGCCCTGCGGCCGCGCCTGGCGCGCGCCCTGCGCCTACACCGGCTGGGTCTCGCCTCGGAATCCCAGTTCGAGTGGAACGCCGTGTCCCGCCCCCTGACCGCGCGCCAGCACCTTACGGCGTCGGCGCTCGCGTCCGAAGCCCTGTGGTATGACCGCTCCATCTACAGCATCGAACGGGCCGGCGACCAGCAGGACCTCGGGCTGCGCTTTCCGCTCGCCTTCGAAGAGACGGTGCAGCGGCAGGCCCGGCAAAACCAGCTGGACGCCGCCTGGGTGTTCGGACTGGTGCGGCAGGAAAGCTATTTCTCCCCTCAGGCCCGTTCCCGCACCGGCGCCATGGGGCTGATGCAGCTGATGCCGGCCACGGCCCGCTGGGTCGCCAAGCGCATTCCGCTGCGCCGGTTCCAGTGGGCCAAATCGACCCAGGTGGACACCAACCTGCAGCTCGGCACCTTCTACCTGCACCACCTGCTCAACCGGCTGGGCGACCCGATCCTCGCCACGGCCGGCTACAACGCCGGACCGAACCGGGTGCTGCGCTGGGTTTCCGGCACCCCGCAGGAAGCGGCCGTGTTCATCGAATCCATTCCCGTCAACGAAACCCGGGGCTATGTCCAGCACGTGATGTTCAATACCGCGGTGTATGCGCTGCGCCTGGGCGAGCCCCCCCTGACCCTGCACCAGCGCCTGGGCACGATCCAGGGCGTGACGCCGGCCCGCAGCGGCGAACCCGACCCGGCTACGGAACCATGAAACTCTACGCCGTGGGCGGCGCCGTGCGCGACGAACTGCTGGGCCTGCCCGTGCAGGACCGCGACTGGGTGGTGGTGGGAGCCACGCCGGAAGCCCTGACCTCCCGGGGGTTCCGGCCGGTGGGGCGCGATTTCCCGGTGTTCCTGCACCCCGAGACCCACGAGGAATACGCGCTCGCGCGCACGGAACGCAAAAGCGGGCCCGGCTACAAGGGGTTCGTGGTGCACGCGAGTCCCGACGTGACGCTCGAACAGGACCTGCAGCGGCGCGACCTCACCATCAACGCCATGGCGCGCGACGCCGAAGGCCGCCTGATCGACCCGTTCGGCGGCGCCGAAGACCTGCGGCAGCGGCTGCTGCGCCACGTGAGCGACGCCTTTGCCGAAGATCCCGTGCGCATCCTGCGGGTGGCCCGCTTCGCCGCCCGCTTCAAGGCGCGTTTCGGGTTCCGGGTCGCGCCCGAAACCCTGGCCCTAATGCGCCGCATGGTGGATGCGGGGGAAGCTGACGCCCTGGTGCCGGAACGGGTCTGGACCGAAATCGCGCGCGGGCTTGCCGAACCCACGCCGTCGGAACTGTTCCGGGTGCTGGACGCCTGCGGCGCCCTGCCGCACGTCCTGCCCGAACTGGCCGAACGCTGGGCCCGAAAGGGCGCGCTCGCCGCCGCTGCGGCGGACCTGGCCGCCGCCGCCGGGCATTCCGTGGACGTGCGCTTCGCCGCCTGGACCTCTGCGCTGCTGGGCGACACGGCAGACGGCGGACGCGCGGCCCTGACGCGGCTGTGCGGGCGCCTGCGCCTGCCGGCCGACACGAGGGACCTGGCCCTGCTGGCGGGCCCCCTGTCCCGCCGCCTCGACGGGCGCGGCGGCGACGGGCCCGAGGCCCTGCTCGACCTGATCGAGCGCGGGGACGGGTTGCGCCGGCCCCGGCGCTTCGCGGCCCTGGTGGCCGCCCACGCCTGCTGCGAAGCCGCCCGCGGCGGGACGCCTGCCGGGCCGGACCAAGACCGGCTGCTGCGCGCCCTGGACGCCGCCGGTTCCGTGCCGGCCGGCGACATCGCCCGCCAGTGCGCGGATCCGGCGGTCATCCCCACGCGCCTGCGCGCCGCCCGCCTGGCGGCGATCCGGGACTCAGTCGGCGAGAACCCCGGGCAGTGACGCCTCCCCCCGGGCCGGACGCAGCACCAGCACCTTGAACAGCTCGCCCATTTCCGCCGGGCTCAGAAGCTTCTGCACGGCGGCGGCCGCCGGCAGGTAGCGGCGCGCGTCGTCGGGCGAAATCCGCTCCAGTTCCTGCGTGATGCCCGCCCCGATGAGCCAGGCGGCCTGGGTGCCATAATCCGCCACCGCCAGGCCCGCGCCTGCGGCCGCGCGCGCCACGGCCGTGAAATCCACGTGCGCGGTGATGTCCTGCAGGCCGGGAAAGGCGAAGGGATCGGTGTGGGCATGGTGGCGGATATGGCACATGAGGGTGCCGCCCGTGCGCTGGGGATGGAAATACTCGCGCGCGGGAAAGCCGTAGTCGATGAACCAGGCGCGCCCCGCGCGCAGGCTCCGCCCCACCGCCTCCATCAGGTCGGTGGCCGCAAGCCCGATTTCGGTATCGTAGGGCACGGGCCAGCCGGAAGGGTCGGGCAGCCGGGCGCGCAGGCGCGGATCGCCCAGGGGGCGTTCGTGCCAGACCCAGCGGCCCTGCGCGAGCGCCACCCCGATTTCGACCCAGCCCGCCGCGCCGCGCCAGCCCACCCGGTGCACCGGCAACGCGTCGAGCACCTCGTTGGCGACCAGGGCGCCGCAAAAGGGCTCCGGCCAGCGCTCGCACCATTCCACCCGTTCGCGCAACGCGCCGGACAGGGCCTCGACCGCCTCCTGCTGGCGTGCGCGCAGGTCCGGACTCACTTCCAGGATGCGGTAGCGCGCCGGCAGGGTGCCCTGCCGGGCAAGCGCTTCCAGAAGGTCGCAGGCGAGGCGCCCCGAGCCCGCCCCCAGCTCCAGCACGATGCGCTCCTGCGGCGGCAGGTCCGCCAGGGTCTGCGCCACCGGCCGGGCCAGGGTGCGCGCAAAAAGCGGGGTCAGTTCCGGCGCCGTGACGAAATCGCCGGCGGGTCCCAGCTTGGCCGCCCCCGCGCTGTAATAGCCCAGCCCCGGCGCATACAGGGCGAGCGCCATGAAGCGGGCGAAATCGATCCAGCCGCCCGCCTCGCGGATGGCCTCGTCGATGGTGGCGCGCAGGCGGTCGCTGTGGGCCTGCGCGTCGGGGCCGGGAAGCAGGGAGTGCGGTAAAATGGCCATCTTCCAAACGAATCTGCCGTGAAACCGCCATGTTAACCGCACCCGGGGCGCCGTCCTCAACTTTCGTCCGCCTGCAGGAGCGCCTGCGCGGGGCCGTGGCGCGCGCCATCGCCGACTACCGCATGATCGAGGCGGGCGACACGGTCATGGTGTGCCTGAGCGGCGGCAAGGATTCCCACGCCCTGCTCACCCTGCTCATGGACCTGCAGCGACGCGCGCCGGTTTCCTTCCGGCTGATCGCGGTCAACCTGGACCAGAAGCAGCCGGGCTTTCCCGAACAGGTGCTGCCGGACTACCTGGAAGCGCTCGGCGTGGAATACCGCATCGTGGAAGCGGACACCTACGCCATCGTGCGGGAAAAGGTGCCGGCCGGAAAAACCACCTGCTCGCTCTGTTCGCGCCTGCGCCGCGGCGTGCTGTACCGCACGGCCAAGGCGCTCGGCGCCAACAAGATCGCGCTCGGGCACCACCGCGACGACATCGTGGAAACGTTCTTCCTGAACCTGTTCCACGGCGGCCGCCTGAAAGCGATGCCGCCCAAGCTCGTGACCGACGACGGCCACCACCTGGTCATCCGGCCGCTCGCCTACTGTGCGGAAAAGGACCTGGCGCGCTATGCGCGGCAGATGGCCTACCCCATCATTCCCTGCGACCTGTGCGGCTCCCAGGAAAACCTCCAGCGCCAGGCCGTGAAAGCGTGGCTGCAGGCGGAAGAGCGCGCCCACCCCGGGCGCGTGGACAATATTTTCCTCGGCCTGCAGTCGGTCACGCCGTCGCACCTGGCCGACACCGCCCTGTTCGACTTCGCCGGCCTGCAGCCGCGCCACCAGCCCGAACCCGAAGGGGACCGCCTGTTCGACCCGGAACCGGCGGAACGGGGAGCGCTGCGGCTTGCCCGCATGGACGGGGAACGCCTTCATTTCGTGAAGGCCGGAAACTCTGATAAAATAAAGGATTAGTTTTGAGGCCTGCGACATGACCCAGACGATCCGCCATCTGCCCCCCAAGAAAATCAATTCGTTCTATCCGCCCCAGCGCACGCTCATGGGGCCCGGTCCGTCCGAAATCACGCCGCGCGTGCTGGCCGCCATGTCGCTGCCCTGCATCGGCTACCTCGATCCCGTGTTCGTGGACATGATGGACGAGCTCAAGACCCTGCTGCGCTACGCCTACCAGACGGACAACCAGCTCACGTTCCCGGCCTCGGGCCCCGGTTCGGTGGGCATGGAAATGTGCTTCGTCAACATGGTCAACCCGGGCGACAAGGTCATCGTGTGCCGCAACGGCGTGTTCGGCGGCCGCATGATCGAAAACGTGGAACGCTGCGGCGGCACGGCCGTGGTCATCGAAGACACCTGGGGCGAGCCGGTGGATCCCAACAAGCTGGACGAAACCCTGCGCCAGCATCCCGACACCAAGGTGGTCGCCTTCGTGCAGGCCGAAACCTCCACGGGCTGCATGTCCGACGCCAAAACCCTGGTGGAGATCGCGCACCGCCACGATGCCCTGACCATCGTGGACGCGGTCACCCAGCTGGGCGGCGCACCCCTGTTCGTGGACGAGTGGGGCATCGACGCCGTCTATTCAGGCAGCCAGAAATGCCTCTCCTGCACGCCCGGCCTGTCGCCGGTGTCCTTCAGCGACCGCGTGGTGGCGCTGGTGCGCAACCGCAAGGAACGCTGCCGCAGCTGGTTCATGGACCTCGACCTGGTGCTGGGCTACTGGGGCAGCACCAACCGCACCTACCACCACACCGCGCCCATCAACGGGCTGTTCGCCCTGCACGAAGCGCTCCTGCTGCTGCGCGAGGAAGGGCTGGAAAACGCCTGGGCACGCCACACGCGCCATTACCTGGCGCTCAAGGCGGGCCTGGAAGCCATGGGGCTGGAATACCTGGTGAAAGAGGAGCACCGCCTGCCGCAGCTCAACGCCGTCAAGGTGCCCGAAGGCATCGACGAAGCGAAGGTGCGCAAGGCCCTGCTGGAAGAGTTCAACCTGGAAATCGGCGCAGGTCTGGGGCCGCTCGCCGGCAAGATCTGGCGCTTCGGCCTGATGGGCTATTCCGCCAAATCAGAAAACGTCATGCTGTGCCTGTCGGCGCTGGGCTCGGTGCTGATGGACCTGGGATACCCGGTGAAGCTGGGCTACGCCGAAGCGGCCGCCCACCAGTCCTACGCCGACCAGCACGCGCAGGCCGCCCGCCAGAAAATCAAGGTCGCCTGACCGGCCGTCCGGGCGCCCCTCAGCGCTCGGACAGGTGCAGCCGCTCCCAGATCACGCTGGTGAGTCCGGCGGCGTTCATGGTGTAGAAATGCAGTCCCGGGGCGCCCGCCGACAGCAGGCGGTCGCACAGGTGGGTCACCACGTCCAGCCCGAACGCCTTGACGGACGCCGCATCGTCGCCGTATCCCTGCATTTTCATGCGGATCCAGCGCGGGATTTCCGCCCCGCAGGCTTCCGAAAACCGGCTCAGCTGCGAAAAGTTGCCGATGGGCATGATGCCCGGCACGATCGGCAGGTCGAGTCCGGCCGCCTCGCATTCGTCCACGAAATTGAAGTAGGCGTCCGCGTTGTAGAAATACTGCGTGATGGCGGCATTCGCTCCGGCCTCCACCTTGCGCTTGAAATGCTGGATGTTTTCCTGGGCCGAACGGGCCTGGGGGTGGACTTCCGGGTAAGCCGCCACTTCGATGTAGAAATGGTCGCCGGTCTGCTCGCGGATGAACGCCACCAGCTCGTTGGCGTAGCGGAAGGCCCCGCCCCCGAACGTTCCCGAGGGCAGGTCGCCGCGCAGCGCCACCAGATGGCGGATGCCGTGGGCCTGGTACTGCCGCAGCACTTCCGCCAGGCTTTCGCGGGTGGCGCCGATGCAGGACAGGTGGGGCGCCGCCGGGGAGCCGTCGCGCTGGATTTCCAGCACCGTCTCGAGGGTGCGCTCGCGCGTGGTGCCGCCCGCGCCGTACGTGACGGAAAAGAAGGCGGGATGCAGCTGCGCGAGCTGGCGCCGGGTGTGGCGAAGCTTTTCCACGCCTTCGGGGGTCTTGGGCGGGAAAAACTCGAAACTGAATACCTTGGGATAGCGCTGCTGGCTTTGCAAGATCGGTCCGCGCTCAGTAACGGTAATGGTTCGGCTTGTAAGGGCCCGCCGGATCGACGCTCAGGTACTGGGCCTGCCTGGGGGTGAGCCGGGTTAGCCGGACCCCGATGCGCGCCAGGTGCAGCCGCGCCACCTTCTCGTCCAGGTGCTTGGGCAGCACGTACAGGCCCACCGGGTACTTGCCGTGGTTGGTCCAGAGTTCGATCTGCGCCATGACCTGGTTGGTGAAGGACGCGGACATCACGAAGCTCGGATGGCCGGTGGCGCAGCCCAGGTTCACGAGCCGCCCTTCCGCCAGCACGATGATGCGCTTGCCGTCCGGGAACACCACGTGGTCCACCTGGGGCTTGATGTTTTCCCAGCGGTACTGGCGCAGGGAGGCGATGTCGATTTCCGAGTCGAAGTGGCCGATGTTGCAGACGATGGCGTCGTGCTTCATGGCGCGCAGGTGCTCGTGGGTAATGACGTCCACGTTGCCGGTGGCGGTGACGAAAATGTCCCCGAGCGGCGCCACCTCGTCCAGGGTGACCACGCGGTAGCCTTCCATGGCCGCCTGCAGGGCGCAGATGGGGTCGATTTCCGTGATCCACACGGTGGCGCCCAGCCCGCGGAAGGCCTGGGCACAGCCCTTGCCCACGTCGCCGTACCCCGCCACCACCGCCACCTTGCCCGCCACCATCACGTCCGTGGCGCGCTTGATGCCGTCCATGAGGGATTCGCGGCAGCCGTAGAGGTTGTCGAACTTGGACTTGGTGACCGAATCGTTGACGTTGAAGGCGGGGCAGCGCAGTTCGCCGCGCTTCAGCATTTCGCCCAGGCGGTGCACGCCCGTGGTGGTCTCCTCGGAAATGCCGCGCACGTGCGCAAGCATTTCCGGATACTTGTCGTGCATGAGGAGGGTGAGGTCGCCGCCGTCATCCAGGATCATGTTGGGCGTCCAGCCGTCCGGGCCGAAAATCGTCTTTTCGATGCACCACCAGAATTCCTCCTCGGTTTCGCCCTTCCAGGCGAACACCGGAATGCCGGCCGCGGCGATGGCCGCGGCGGCCTGGTCCTGGGTCGAAAAGATGTTGCAGGAACTCCAGCGCACTTCGGCGCCCAGCGCCACCAGGGTTTCGATCAGCACGGCCGTCTGGATGGTCATGTGCAGGCAGCCCGCGATGCGCGCGCCCTGGAGGGGCCGGGAGGCAGCGTATTCTTCGCGCAGCGCCATGAGTCCCGGCATCTCGTTCTGGGCCATGTCGATTTCGGTGCGGCCCCAGCGGGCCAGGGCCATGTCAGCCACCTTGTAGTCGGGGGCGGACTGGGTTTGGGGAAGGGCACTCATGGTCAAAACTCCTTAAAGTTCCGCGCGAAGGGCTTCGGCCCGGTCCCTGGCTTCCCAGGTGAACTCGGGCTCTTCGCGGCCGAAATGGCCGTAGGCGGCGGTCTTTCCGTAAATCGGGCGCAACAGGTCGAGGGACTGGATGATCCCCTTGGGGCGCAGGTCGAAATGGCGCTGCACCAGTTCGGCCAGCCGCTCGTCCGGCAGCCTGCCGGTGCCGAAGGTGTTCACCATCAGGCTGACCGGGCGGGCCACGCCGATGGCATAGGCCACCTGCACTTCGCAGCGGCTCGCGAGCCCGGCCGCCACGACGTTCTTGGCCACGTGGCGCATGGCGTAGGCGGCGGAACGGTCCACCTTGGAGGGGTCCTTGCCGGAAAACGCCCCGCCGCCGTGGCGGGCCGAGCCTCCGTAGGTGTCCACGATGATCTTGCGTCCGGTCAGGCCGCAGTCGCCCATGGGGCCGCCGATGACGAAACGGCCGGTGGGGTTGATGAGGTAGCGCGTGTCGCGCGACAGCAAGGCGGACGGAATGACGGGCTTGACGATTTCCTCGATCACCGCTTCGGACAGGCGTTCGTGCGTCACGTCCGGATCGTGCTGGGTGGACAGCACCACGGTTTCGATGGCCTGGGGACGGCCGTCCACATAGCGCACGCTCACCTGAGATTTGGCGTCGGGCCGCAGGAAGGGCAGCCGCCCGTCCTTGCGCAGTTCCGCCTGGCGCTCCATCAGGCGATGCGCCAGGTGGATGGGCAGGGGCATGAGGGCGTCGGTTTCGTCGCAGGCATACCCGAACATGAGGCCCTGGTCGCCGGCGCCCTGGTCGAGATCGAGCCCGCGGCCTTCGTCCACCCCCTGGGCGATGTCCGGGCTTTGCCGGTTGAGGGCCGTGAGCACCGCGCAGGTCTGGTAGTCGAAGCCGATTTCTGAACTGTTGTAGCCGATGCGGCGCACCACGTCGCGGGCCACGTCGATGTAATTGATCTGGGCTTTCGTGGTGATTTCGCCGGAAATGACGATGAGTCCGGTGCTGGTGAGCGTTTCACAGGCTACGCGTGCCCTGGGGTCCTGGGCTAGAATGGCGTCCAGCACTCCATCGGAAATCTGGTCGGCAACCTTGTCCGGATGCCCTTCGGAGACGGACTCCGAAGAGAAAAGATAATGAGCCATGGCAAACCCTGCCCTTTTTCATTAAAAACAACGAGCTGTGCATTATAGCAGCGAATCCGGACGGCATTGACGATGTTGCGCCTGGCCCTGTTCCTGTTCTGGCTCCTGCACTGGCTGCCCATGCCCGTCCTGGCGCGCCTGGGCGACGTGCTGGGCCGGCTTGCCTATTGGGTTGCGCGCGACCGCCGCAGCGTCACCCTGACCAACCTGCGCCTGTGCTTTCCCCAGTGGACCCAAGCGCAGCGCAACGCCCTCGCGCTCGCCCATTTCCAGGCCTTCATGACCGGCATCCTGGGCCAGGGCATCGCCTGGTACGCCCCCGTGGCGCGGCTGCGCCGGGTCCTGGTGCGCGAAGGAGAGGAACACCTGCGGGCGGCACTGCGCGAAGGACCGGTCATCCTCATGACCCCCCATTTCTTCGGCATCGATTCGGCCGGCTCCTTTCTGGGCGCCGATTTCGACCTGATCACCATCAATTCGCGCCAGAAAAACGCCGCATTCGGGGACGCCATGCAACGCCGGCGCCGGCGCTGGCATCGGGGCACCATTTTCATGCGCCAGGACGGCATCCGTCCGGTGCTGCGCGCGCTCAAGCCGGGCTGGGGGCTGTACTACATGCCGGACCAGGATTTCGGGCCGCGCGAATCCCTCTTCGTGGACTTTTTCGGCGTGCCCGCCGCCACGTCCCCCGCCCTGTCCCGCCTTGCCCGTCTGGCCCGGGCCCGGGTGGTGCCCTGCGTGGTGCACCAGGACTTCCGCCACAGCCGCATCTGCATGACGTTCTACCCTCCCTGGACGGATTTCCCCGGCCGCAACGAAACGGAAGACGCCCAGCGCATGAACCGCTTCATCGAAGCGCGCGTCCTGGAACAGCCCGCCAACTACCTGTGGAGCCACAGGCGGTTCAAAACCCGCCCACCGGGCGAAGCTTCCCCCTATGGGCGCTGAACCCAAAACGCGCTAGGATGCCAGTCACCCGCTTTCTCCGAACATGCCGATGCAGCTTCGCTTCTCCAAAATGCAGGGACTGGGCAACGATTTCGTCGTCCTGGACGCCACCGCGGCGCCCCTGCACCTCACGCCGGGCCAGGTCCGCTGGATCGCGGACCGCCATTTCGGCGTGGGTTGCGACCAGATCCTCATCGTGGAACCCGCACGCAACCCCGCCAACGATTTCGGCTACCGCATCCTCAATGCCGATGGCAGCGAAGTGGAAAACTGCGGCAACGGCGCGCGCTGCTTCGTGCGCTTCGTGCACGACCGCGGCCTCACGCGCAAGGAGGAAATCCGCGTGGAAACCCTGGGCGGCCTGATCACGCCCCGCCTCAACCACGACGGCCGCGTGACCGTGAACATGGGCGAGCCGGAATTCGAGCCCGCGCGCATCCCGTTCCTCGCGCCCGCCCGCGCCCTCACCTATCCCCTCACCGTGGGCCACGTCACGCACGAGTTCAGCGTGCTGTCCATGGGCAATCCCCACGCGGTGCAGCTGGTGGCCAGCGCGGCCCTGGCCCCGGTGGCGGAAGAGGGCCCCCTGATCGAACGCCACCCGGCCTTTCCCCGGCGCGTCAACGCCGGCTTCCTGGAAGTGGTGGACCGCCGCCACGTGCGGCTGCGGGTGTTCGAGCGCGGTGCCGGCGAAACGCTGGCCTGCGGCACCGGTGCCTGTGCCGCCGTGGTGGCCGGCATCACGCGCGGGCTGCTGGACGACACCGTCACCGTCACCACCCGCGGCGGCGACCTGTCCATCACCTGGGAAGGAGCCGGCAACCCGGTGTGGATGACCGGGGACGCCGTCTCCGTGTTCACCGGCGAACTCCATTTACCCGACAGCATCAAGGAACCGGCATGACGATGACCCCGGAGTCCGTGGCCCAGTGGCTCAAGGAACATCCCGACTTTTTTGAAAGCCACAGCGCGCTGCTGACCGAACTCCAGCTGCCCCATCCCCACGGCACCCATGCGGTGTCGCTGGCCGAACGGCAGCTGATGGCCCTGCGCGACAAGAACCGCGCCCTCGAAACCCGCCTGGGGGAACTGATCGGCTATGCGGAAACCAACGACAGCACGAGCGCCAAAGTGCATCGCCTGGCGCTCGCCCTGATCCGGGCCCCCTCCCTGTCCTCGGTCCTGGAAGCCGTGCGGCGCCTGCTGCAGGAGGATTTTGCCGTTCCCGGCATGGCCGTGCGCCTGTGGGGCCTGCCCCAGGATCGCGACCGCCCGGAGTTTTCCGCGGTCAACGACTCCCTGCGCGACGTCGTCGCCGACCTGGCCGAACCGCGCTGCGGCCACGATGCCGTGCCCGAATGCGCACACTGGATCCGCAGCGACCTGCCGCTCCAGTCCTTTGCCCTGCTGCCCCTGCGCGACACCGACACCTTCGGGGCGATCCTGCTGGGCTCGCCCGACCCGCACCGCTTCTATCCCGACATGGGCACGTTCTACCTCACGCGCATCGCCGACATGGTGAGCGCCGCCCTGCGTGCCCACGCCCGCACGCCCGACGATGCCGACTGAAGCCGACCGCACGCGCGCCCTGCAGGCGGCGTACCTCGCCCACCTGCAGACGGAACGCCGCCTGTCGGCGCAAACCGGAAAGCATTACGCGCGCGACCTGGCCCAGCTGCTCGCCCTGGCAGGCCAGCGGCCGCTGGCGTCCCTGAGCGCGCACGACATCCGGCGCGGCATCGCCGCCCTGCACGGGCGCGGCCTGTCCGGCCGCAGCCTGGGACGCCTGCTGTCCGCCTGGCGCGGCTTTTTCGACTACCTGGCGCGCGACCACGGCTTCCTGCAAAACCCGTGCGACCAGGTGCGCCCGCCCAAGTCGCCCAAAACCCTGCCGCACGCCCTTTCCCCTGATAGCGCGGCACAGCTCATGGCGCTGCCCGGCGACGATTTCCTCGCCTGCCGCGACCGGGCGCTGCTGGAACTTTTCTATTCCTCGGGACTGCGCCTGTCCGAACTGTCCGGACTGGACGTGGCCGACCTTCGCCTGGACGAGCAGATGGTGGAGGTCACCGGAAAAGGCGCCAAGACGCGCCTGGTGCCCGTGGGCCGCAAGGCCCTGGAAGCGTTGCGCGCCTGGCTCGCGCGGCGCGCGGCGGTGGCGGGCGACGGTTCCGCCCTGTTCGTGACCCAGGCGGGACGGCGGCTGGGGAACCGCAGCATCGAAGCCCGGGTCGCCCTGCGCGCGCGCCAGCTGGGTCTCGCCGATGCGGTGCACCCCCACGTGCTGCGCCATTCCTTCGCATCCCACGTGCTGCAGTCCAGCGGCGACCTGCGCGCGGTGCAGGAAATGCTGGGGCACGCGAGCATCACGTCCACCCAGGTGTACACCCATCTCGATTTCCAGCACCTGGCGCGCGTGTACGATGCCGCCCACCCGCGCGCACGGCGCAAACCCTAGAAAAAGCGCGTGACCCCCACGATCACGGTGCGGCGCAGGCCGTACTGCGGCGCCCCCACGCCGATGCCGGTGCCGTTGCGCAGCTCGTAGCTGTGGTCGAACACGTTGAGCACGGACAGGCGCCCTTCCAGGTCGCCCCAGACGGTGGCCTTGAACAGGTGGGTGGCCGCAGTGTTGACCGTGAGGTAGTCGGACATGGTCTGGGTGTTGGCGAAACCGCTGCGCAGGCCGCTACCGAACAGGGCGTCCGCCGACAGGTTGGCCCAGTCGGCCCGGTAGCCCAGGCTGCCGGACATCGTGTAGCGCTGGTCGTGGTCGAGATACACCCAGTGGTTGTTGATGTAGGAGAGTTCGGCGGCGGAGAAGTTGAACTGGCCCGACTCGATGCCTTTCCCCTGGGCGCGCCCCACGGCCGCGTTGAGGGCCCCGGTCCAGCGTTCCTCGTGGTAGGTCCCGGAAAACTCGACGCCGTAAACCCGGCCTTCGCGGTAATTGAACCCGGAAAATATCAGGGCGTTTCCGAACTGCCCTTCGTCCAGCAGGTTGCGCACCTTGCGGTAATAGGCGTCCGTACTGAGGGTGATCTTGTCTGACCACAGGCGCGACAGCCCCATGTCCAGGTAGTCCGAACGTTCGGCGCGCACCGGCGAATCCGCGGTCACGGCCGAGGCGTTGGTGGTGGCGTTGTACAGCGACACGGTGCGGGTGTCGATGATTTCGGCGGGTGGCGGCGTGAAATAGCTCGCATAGCCGGCATGGAAGCGCGTGACCGGCGACCAGTCGTAGACCATGTTGAAACGGGGGCTCACCTGGTGCTCGTTCACCAGGAACGCGTTCTGGTCGTAGCGCAGCCCGTAATTGAACGTCAGGTCCTGCGCGTATTTCCATTCGTCCTGCAGGGACATGCCCCAGAAATGGCTGATGCCGCCGGTGTTGTCCACCAGGGTGGTGGGCGGGGTGGACGCCGTGCCGAAGGCGTTCAGCTGGTTGCCGGCACAGACCTGCGACATGCCCAGGCAATACACCTGGGACGTGTTGTCGGTGAGATAGCGCTCCTGCTGCACCATGAAGGTGGCGTGCAGCTTGTGGCGCTCGTTCAGCCGGTAGCCGTAGTCGGACTGGATTCCCTGCGCCTCGTTGCGGCGGACCACGGCGTTGCTCACGCCCGTATAGAACAGGTCGCCCAGCGCGGGGTCCGGCATGTAACTCAACTGGGACAGCCGGTGGTAGAAGGAAACCTGGGCCTCGCGCACCCCGTCGCCGCGGAGCTGGTAGCTTGCCACCTGGAACTGGTTGAGTTCCCCCTGGGTGGCATTGAGGGCAAGGGGGGAAGGCGTGGGCGTCAGGGTGGAACTGCAGCACTGGGGCACGAGGCCGGGGTTGTCGGGAATCTGGAACTGGTTTTGCGACTGCCCGAACATGAGGCTCAGGCGCTGCTGCGGATCCAGGTCGTAGGCGAGGAAACCGAACCCTTTTCCCTGGCGGGTCACGTCGTGGTAGGCGTTGAGGGAATTGACGGGGTTGTCCACGCCCTGCTGGGACGTCATGAGCGAGCCGGCCAGGTTGTAGCTGAACCGCCCCACGGAGCCGTTGGCCACGCCGCCGGTTTCGCCGTAATTGCGGCTGCCCACGTCCTGGGACAGTTCGCCGCCCGGCTCCGAATCCGGACCGCGGGTCTGGATGTCCACCACGCCGGCCGTGCGGTACCCGTACTGGGCCGGCAGGGACCCGGTCAGGACCGTGAGCTTGTCGGCGATGCGCGTGTCGAACACCTGTCCGAACCCTTGCAGGGATTCCGGAATCATCACCCCGTTGACGCGGTACTGCAGGTTGCCGTGGTCGCCGCGCACGTGCACCTGTCCGAAACCATCCTGCACGATGCCGGGAGTCTGCAGCAGCACCTGGTTCATGGGCGTGGCGTCGCCCTGGGGCAGGCGGGCGATGTCCGTGTCCGAAAACTGGTACTGGGTGGCCCCGCTGTCGGGCGAAACCAGGTTGCGGCCCTTGTCCAGCTTGCTTGAAATCACGGTGATGGGATGGGCGGCCGCGACCGAACCGTCGTCCGCAGCCGCCTCAGGCGGGGCCGCCGGCACACCGGACGGGGTCGCGTCTGCGCCGTGCGCAGACGCCCCCGCAAGAAGGGTGGCGGCACAGACGGCCAGACGCACATAGGCTGACGGTTGGAACATGGAACGACACCTCGCAACAGGAACTGGGAAAAGCCCCGGGGCAGGCCGGGGGGCGCCCTGGGTTCAGGTATGGCTGGCGGGGTGGACGGGGGGCGCGCGCGAGCGGAACCCGAGCGGCGCGGAAGCGGGCGGGGCTGACGCCAGCAGCGGCAGCCGGAAGGTGGCGCGGGGAGCCGGAGCAGCCGCCTGCAGGGGCGTGGCACCGGCGCAGCTCGCCAGGGTGAGGGCATCGAAAAGCTGGCAGTTGTGGCCGTGCTGGGCGCCGGGCGCCCCGTGGGCGATCTTGCCCGAAGACTCGGCGACGGCATGGTCCCCGTGCACCACCCGGTGCACGAAGCCGAACATCTGGGTGCCCACGACGCAGGCGAACAGCAGCGCCAGACCGACGCGGGCGACGGTCGTACGCAGGCGGAATGTGCCGAGCAGGGTCATGGGATCAGCTGTGGGACAAATCGATTTTGCGCCAGGCGCCGGATTGCCAGCGCCACCAGAGGCCGAGGCCAAGCGCCACAGTATACACCAGTGCCGCGAGCCAGCCGCCCGTGGCACCCAGCCCCCACTGGGGCAGGAAGGCCACCCACCCCTGCCCCGGCGGAAACGTCAGGGCATGGCACAGGGGCATGAACAGGCACCAGGACAGCAGCAACAGCAGCACGGTGGGAAAGCGCACGTCGCCGGCGCCGCGCAGGCAGAACGCGCTGCCCAGGTTCAGGGCGTCGAAAATCTGGTAGCCCGCGGCGATCCACAGCAGCCGGAGGCAGAGCGCCGTGACGGCGCCCGCGTCGGGCGTCGCCCCCGACACGAACACCGGCACCACCCAGCTCCCGGCCAGGGCGAGCCCCACTCCCAGCACTCCCATGTACAGCACGGCCATGCGCAGGATCACCTGCGCGCAGCGGGCCGCCCAGGCCTTGTCGCCGGCGCCGATGGACTGGCCCACGAGCGTGGTTCCCGCCAGCGCAATGCCGATGGCCGGCAGGTAGGAAACGGAAGTGAGCATCATCACGATCTGCGTGGCGGCGCCGTCCACCGGGCTCAGGCGCACCTGCATGAGCTGGAACAGGGCGAGCCCGATGACGTCCATGGCGGGGAAAAGCCCGGTGGGAATGCCCAGCGCAAACACGCGGCGGATGCCATCCCGGTCCGGCTTCCAGGTATGCCGGGTGTCGAATTCCGCCTGGAAGCGGGAATCGAGGAAAATGCCCAGGGCAAGCAGCGCGCCCACGCCCAGCGCCAGGCTGCTCGCGATGGACGCCCCGGCGATGCCGTAGCCCAGGCGGAACATGAACACTTCGTTGAGCACGGCGTTGGCCGCGGCCACCACCACCATGATCCAGAAGGTGTAGCGCGGCCGCCCGATCCCGTTGAAAAAGGAATTGAGGGAGAACAGGACGGCCGACACCGAGCCCCCCAGCATGCGCGGCACCCAGAACGCTTCGGCGAGCGACTGCACGTGCGGCTCGAGCTGGAAGCGGGCGAGGATGAGCGGCCCGCTCCAGGCCGCAAGCACGAACAGCGGCGTGGTCAGGAGCGACCCCCATACCCCGCTCCAGGTGGCATGCGCGGCGTCGCGCAGCCGGCGCGCGCCGAAATACTGGGCCACCAGGGTCTGGACGCCCAGGCCGACACCGCCCAGCACCAGGAAAAACACGAACACCAGGAAGTAGCAGGCGCCCATGGCGGCCATGGCGTCCGTGGACAGCCGCCCCACGAACCAGGTGTCGGTGAGGTTCAGCACCACCTGGATGCTGCTGTTGAGGAACAGCGGAAACGCAAGCGCCATTACCGCGCGCAGGTCCACGTGACGCTGCCCCGCCGCATCGCGCCGCAGGGCGGGCAACGGCAGGGCGGTCATCGTCCGCGCCCCCCTGGCCAGAGCCCCTGCAGCAGGGACGGGCTTGCCACCGTCATGGCCGCGAGCACCGCCGCATTGAGCAGTCCGGTGGCCAGGAACAGCTGCGGGATGCCCATCCCCAGCGACAGCAGCCCCATGGCCCAGAGGGCGGAAACCACCATGAACAGGGCGTTGAGGAAGTTGGTGGTGCCCAGGATGCGGGCGCGTTCGGGCGCCGGCGTGCGGGCCTGGATCAGGCTGTAGAGCGGCACGATGTACGCGCCCGCGAACAGTCCCAGCAGCACCGTGTCCAGCAGCACGTGCGTCCCGCCCAGGCCGTGCAGGAATGCCGCCACGCCGCCGCTGCCCGCCGCGGGGGCTCCGGCGCGGGCGAGGTCGCAGGCCGCGAACGTCATGCCCGCACCGCCCAGGGGCACGCCGGCCGAACGCCAGCGGCCGGCACCGAACAGGCCGCTGGCGAGCGACCCCGCCCCCACCGCGAGCGCCAGGGCCGTCCACAGCAGCGTGACCACGGTTTCCGTGCCGCCCAGGGTGTCGCGGGTGTAGGCCGGAAACTGGGTGAGAAACACGGAACCGAAAAACCAGAACCAGGAATTGCCCAGCATCGCCACCAGCAGCGTGCGGTCCGCCGCCGCCAGGCGCAGCTGGCGCCAGGCTTCCCGGGCCGGATTGCGGCTCAGGCGCAGCGCCGGGCTGGGGGCTGGCGCATCGGGGATGGCCCGGCTGAAACCGTAACCGGCCAGCGCCACGGCCAGCACGCCGGCAGCCACGCCGCCGCCCGCGCTGCCGCCGGCCATGAGGAAACCGCCCAGGTTGGTCCCGAGCAGAATGGCCGCAAAGGTGCCCATTTCGATCCAGCCGTTCCCGAGGGACCATTGGTGGGGGGGCAGGTGCTGGGGCAGGATGGCGAACTTGACCGGTCCGAAGAAGGCGGAATGGCAGCCCAGCAGGAAAATCACCGCCAGGATGGCGCCCGCCTGGTGCGCGTACAGGCCCCAGCCGCCGAAGGCCATGAGCCCCACTTCCACGAGCTTGAGCAGGCGGGTGATGCGCGCCTTGTCCCACTTGTCCGCGCATTCGCCGGCCGTCACGGAAAAGAGCAGGAACGGCAGGATGAACACGGCCGCCACCAGGTTGAGCATCAGGCCGGGCGGGAGCCCGCCCACGGAGCGGCCCTGGAAGGCCACCATCAGCATGAACGCGCTTTTGAACAGGTTGTCGTTGAAGGCGCCGCAGAACTGGGTGGCGAAAAGGGGGCCGAAGGCGCGCCGGAACAACAGCCTCAACGGCACACCACGCGGGCAAACTTGCGCTTGCCCACCTGCAGCACCGCCGTGGTGCCCGCCTGCAGGTGCAGGCCCTTGTCTTCCACGCGCACGCCGTCAAGCTTCACCCCGGCCGCCTCGATCATGCGCAGGGCTTCGGAAGTGCTGGCGGTGAGCCCTGCCTGCTTGAGGACCTGGGCGATGGGCAATCCCGCGGGCCCGGCCGCAAGCTCCACTTCGGGAATGTCGTCGGGAATGGCGTTGCCGCGAAAACGCGCCTCGAAATCCGCGAGCGCGTCCACGGCCGCCGCCGGGCCATGAAAGCGCGCCACGATTTCCTGGGCCAGCGCCACCTTCACGTCGCGCGGGTTGCGTCCTTCCTGCACTTCCCGCTGCCACCGGCGCAGCGTCGCGAGCGGCTGGAACGACAGCAGCTCGAGGTAGCGCCACATGAGTTCGTCGGAAATGGACATGAGCTTGCCGAACTGGTCGCGCGCCGGCTCGTCGATGGCGATGAAATTGTTCATGGACTTCGACATCTTGTTGATGCCGTCGGTCCCTTCCAGCAGGGGCATGGTGAGGATGCACTGGGGCCTCTGCCCGTAATGCTTCTGCAGTTCGCGCCCCATCAGCAGGTTGAACTTCTGGTCCGTCCCGCCCAGCTCCAGGTCGGCCTGCAGCGCCACCGAATCGTAGCCCTGCACCAGGGGATAGAGGAACTCGTGCAGGGCGATGGGCAGCTCGGCCTGGTAGCGCTTGGCGAAATCGTCCCGCTCCAGCATGCGGGCCACCGTATGGGTGGCCGCGAGGCGGATCATGCCGGCCGCCCCCAAGGGGTGCATCCAGGTCGAATTGAAGGCCACGGTGGTGCGTTCCGGATCGAGGATCTTGAACACCTGTGCCTTGTAGGTGGCCGCATTCGCTTCCACCTGTTCCGGCGTGAGGGGCGGACGGGTGGCGTTGCGGCCGGTGGGGTCGCCGATCAGGCCGGTGAAGTCGCCGATGAGGAATACGACCTCATGGCCCAGATCTTGCAGGGTCTTGAGCTTGTTGATGAGCACCGTGTGGCCCAGGTGCAGGTCTGGCGCCGTGGGGTCGAAGCCAGCCTTGACGCGCAGGGGCTTGCTGCCGCGCAGCCGGTCGAGCAGTTCCGCTTGGGGCAGGATTTCGTCGGCGCCGCGCCGGATTTCCTCCAGCGCCGCTTCCGGGCTCATGCCGCCCCCTGGGGGGCTGCAACCGGTGAGTAAAAGCTTACTTCTTGATATTTCATGGGAATTTGTGGCAATTCATGGATTCTGTTAGACTCGGCCGGATGAAGACGGTCAAAATATGCGCCCAGGCGCTCAACCGCTGGATTCTAGCGCAAAAAGCGGCCCTCCATGGCTCCGAATCCCGCCTGAGCGGGATGGTGGCCACGCTGCTCATCATGCTGTTCGGCATGGCCACCGCCTTCGGCATCACGCCGGGGACGGCCACGCACCCCATCGCGGTGCTGCCCGTCATCGAAGACGTCACCCAGCATGCGCTCACGCCGGCCGAAACGCCCGGCGTGTACACCCAGCAGGACCAGGTCCACAGCGGCGACACGCTGGCCGCCCTGCTGTTCCGCATGGGCGTGGACGACCGTGCCGCCCTGGAGTTCATGCGCCAGGATCCGCTCGCCCGCACCATCTACCAGCAGCTTTCCCCCGGCAAGCCCATCCGCGTCCAGCACCTCGCCAACGGCGACCTGGTGAGCCTGCGCTTCCCCCGCGGCGAAGACAAAACCCTGGTGGTGACCCGCACCGACGACCGCTTCCAGTCTGCGGAAGAGCATGTGGGCAGCCTGCACCGGGTGGTCCAGGCCTCCGGACGGATCCAGAGTTCCCTGTTCGCGGCCGCCGACAGCGCCGGCATTCCCGACAGCGTGACGCGGCAGCTGAGCCGCCTGTTTTCAACCGACATCGACTTCCACAACGACCTGCGCACGGGCGACTCGTTTTCCGTGGTGTATGAAGCGGTCCAGGACGACTTCGACCAGGTCAAGGCCGGCCGCATCCTGGCGGCGGAATTCGTCAACAAGGGCGTGACGCTGCGCCGGGTCTATTTTGACGGCCCGGACGGCGGCGACTATTACACTCCCGACGGCCATGGCTCCCGGGCCTCCTTCCTGCGCTCGCCCCTCGAGTTCTCCCGGGTGACGTCGGGCTTCACCTCCGCCCGCTTCCACCCGATCCTGCACACCTGGCGCGCCCACAAAGGCATCGACCTGGCCGCGCCCACGGGCACGCCGGTGTTGGCCGTGGCCAACGCGACCGTGGCTTTCGCCGGATGGCGCAACGGCTACGGCAACGTGATCGAACTGCGCCACAGCAGCGGCATCAGCACCGTATACGGCCACCTGTCCGCCTTTGCGCACGGATTGCGCGCCGGCCAGCACATCCACCAGGGCGAAGTGATCGGCTACGTGGGCATGACCGGCTGGGCCACGGGACCGCACCTGCACTATGAATTCAAGATCGGCGGGGTCCAGCGCGACCCGCAGGGGCCCGACGTGCCGCGGCATGCCACGGCAAGCCTGACCGGACACGCCAAAACCCAGTTCCTCGCCGCCACGGCCCCGCTCGTCAAGGAACTCGACGCCATTCGCGGCAATACCCTCGCCAAATTCGAGTAGCGCATGCGCGCTGAACCCTATGTGGGCCTGATGTCCGGGACCAGCCTGGACGGCATCGACGCCGTCGCGGTGTCCTTCGAAGGGGCGTGTCCCGAAGTGCTGGGACAGGCCTCCCTCCCTTTCCCTCCGGAACTTCGCACGGAACTGCTGAACCTCAACCGACCCCGGGGCCAGGACGAACTCGAACGCGCCGCAGCGGCGGGAGTGGCCCTCGCGCAGACCTATGCCGAAGCGGCCCTGGCAGCCGCGGCAGCCGCAGGATTGCGGCCGGACCAGGTCGCGGCCATCGGATGCCACGGCCAGACCGTGCGCCACCGTCCCGAACGGGGTTATACCGTGCAGCTCGGCAACGGAGCCTGGCTCGCCGAGCTGACCGGGATCACGGTGGTGACGGATTTCCGTTCGCGTGACATCGCGGCCGGAGGCCAGGGGGCCCCGCTCGTGCCCGCCTTTCATGAAGCCGTGTTCGCGGGCACCCGCCCGCGCGCCATCCTCAACCTGGGTGGCATCAGCAACCTCACGCTGCTCTGTCCCGGCAAGCCGCCGCGAGGCTACGACTGCGGACCGGGCAACGTGCTGCTGGACGGCTGGTCCGAACGCCACCTCGGCGTGCCTTTCGATCGCGACGGCGCCTGGGCCCAGGGCGGAACGCCCGACCCGGTGCTGCTTTCCGCCCTGCTCGAACACCCCCATTTCCGGCGCGCCCCGCCCAAAAGCACCGGGCGGGACGAATTCCACCTGCCCTGGCTCGACTCGCACGACGCCGTCGGGCGGCTGGCGCCCCGGGACGTGCAGGCCACGCTGCTCGCCCTCACGGCGCGGGCGGCCGCGGACTGCATCCTGGCGGAATCGGCAGAGGCCTTGCCGGAAGCGGTGTATTGCTGCGGCGGGGGCGCCCTCAACGGCGCCCTGCTGGACGTCCTGCAGGCGGCGCTGCCCGGCCTCGCCGTGACGCGCACGGAAGCGCTCGGGTTGCCGGTGCAGCGGGTGGAGGCGGTGGCCTTCGCCTGGCTTGCGCGGGAGCTGCTGCAGGGTCGCCCGGCCAGCCGTCCGAGCGTCACGGGCGCGCGCCACAGCGCGCTGCTGGGCGCCGTCTATCCCGCCTGAAATCCCCCGTCAGAGCGCGTTGCCGGGACCGCGGTTGGCCGCAGCGCCGCGGATGAGCGTGCCGATGCCTTCGTCGGTCAGCACTTCGAGCAGGAGCGCATGGGGAACGCGACCGTCGATGATGTGCGCGGTCTTGACGCCGTTTTGCACGGCGTCCAGGGCGCAATCCACCTTGGGCAGCATGCCGCCGCTGATGGTGCCGTCCGCGATCAGCCCCTGCACTTTGGCGCCGTTGAGGCCGGTGAGCACCCGGCCTTCCTTGTCGAGCACGCCCGTCGTGTTGGTGAGCAGCAGGAGCTTTTCCGCCTGGAGCGTCACGGCAAGCTTGCCGGCCACGAGATCCGCGTTGATGTTGTAGGCTTCGCCGCCCTCGCCCACGCCGAGCGGGGCAATCACCGGAATGAAGTTCTGGTTGCACAGCAGCGTCACGATGCCCGCATCGATGCTCACCACTTCGCCCACCTGCCCGATGTCGATGGCCTCGTCGGAATCCGCGGCGCGGCGCAGCATGAGCTTGCGGGCATGGATGAAATTGCCGTCCTTGCCGGTGAGGCCCACGGCATTGCCTCCGGCCCGGTTGATGAGGGTGACGATGTCCTGGTTCACGAGCCCCCCCAGCACCATTTCCACCACGTCCAGGGTTTCCTCGTCCGTCACCCGCATGCCCTGGATGAACTCGCTCTGCTTGCCCACGCGTTTCAGCAGTTCGCCGATCTGCGGGCCGCCGCCGTGCACCACCACGGGGTTCATGCCCACCAGCTTGAGCAGCACCACGTCGCGCGCGAACCCTTCCTGCAGGGCCACGTCGGTCATGGCGTTGCCGCCGTACTTGATGACGATGGTCTTGCCGTGAAAACGCTGGATGTAGGGCAAGGCTTCGATCAGGACGGCGCTTTTCTGATCGGCGGAAATGGCGGCGGGTGTCATGGAAGGCTCCGGAAATTTCGCCGCATTGTAAGCCAAATCGCCGCTCAAACCCAGTACACGGTGCGGGTCATGAGCCGGGACGACCAGGCCATGGCCCCCTTGACGATCCCCGGAAATTCGGCGGCCCCGAGGCTCTGGGCAAGCGCGGCATGGCCGGCCTCGTCCGCCTTCATCTGTTCGATGACGGCGCGGGTGCGCCGGTCCTGCTCCGGAATGCGCGCCAGGTGCCCTTCCAGGTGCGATTCCACCTGGCGTTCGGTTTCCTTGAGAAACGCGAGGTTCCAGCGGTCGCCGGCGATCCCCGCCAGCACGCCCAGGGCGAGGGAGCCCGCATACCAGAACGGGTTGAGCCAGCTCGTGCGGCCGCCCAGTTCCGCGATGCGCTGCTCGCACCAGGCGAGGTGGTCCTCCTCTTCCTGCGCAGCCCCGCGCAGGGCTTCCCGGTTGGCCGCGACCCGTGCGGTCAGGGCCTGGCCCTGGTACAGGGCCTGGGCACAGATCTCTCCGGTGTGGTTGATGCGCATGAGGCGGCCCACGTGGGTTTTTTCCGCGTCGCCCAGGGGCGTGTCGGGCCAGGGCGCCGCCGGGGACGGGCGCGCCGCGCGCGCCGGTGCCGCCATCGTGCGCAAGGCGCGGTCGAATTCGACGATCCATCGGTCCAGTCTGTCCATGCGCCGAGCCTAGCGGCTTTGCCGGCAAAACTCAATGCGGCATCCGGGCCGGTCATAAAAAAAACCGCCCCCGAAGGGGCGGTTTCACAGGGCCATCGCATCGCCGCCTGCGCCGGAGCGCAGGGGCAGGCGATTAGAAGCGCATGCGCATGCCCACCATGGTGGTGGTGTTCTGGGTGGCTTCCGGGTAGCTGGAATTTGCGCCCAGGTTGTAGAAGGCTGCCGTGCCGCCCGTGACGTTCTGGTCCGAAATACCGGCGTAGAAGTCGGTGCGCTTGGACAGGTGGTAGTCCAGCACCAGCGCGTAGGACTGGATGAAGCCGGCGCAACGGGTCAGGTTGGTGCCCGAACCGCTCGCGCAGCCGCCGCCGGTGGAACCGGTGTAGTCCATGTTGCGGGCGTTGTACACCGCGCCGATCACGTCCAGGGACGGGGTCATCTCGAACTTGGCACCGCCGAACAGCAGGTTGGTGACCTTGTTTTCCAGGCTGTAGGCCGTGGTGTTGACGGCGCCGTACTGGGAAATCTGGTACCCGCCCAGCGGCAGTCCGCCACCCAGGGCCAGGGTCGGGTCAGACGGTGCCGAATAGACGATGTGTTCGGCGCCGCCGGAGAACGTCCACCGGCTCATGTTGTATTTCGCGTTCAGGCCGAAGGCCTTGTTGTCGGAGACGACGGCCAGCATGCTGTTGACGGCCGTGGGATTGGACGAATTGGGGAACGTGCCCACACCGTCCTTGTAGTAGCTTGCGAACGCGTCCATGGACAGGCGGCCGAAATCCGTGCCGATGGCGAGCTGCCCCGCGGAGTTGGCCGTGTTGTTGCCGGCCACGCCGCCGAACTTGTACATGGCGCCCAGGCGCACGCCGCTGAAGTTGCCTTCATACTTGATGGCATTGTCCAGGCGCGCATCTTCCGTCCAGCCGCCGCCGCCGTAGCTGCCGTAGAACCCGACCAGCGAGAAGGCGTAGGAACCGCCCAGGGGGTCATATTTCACGATCTGGTCGAGGGAGGTGCTGTACTGGCGACCGAAGGAGAAGGTGCCGAAAGTCTTGGACGACACATAAATCATGCTGCGGTTGTTGAACAGCTGGCCGGCGCGGGAGCTGTCGGCGCCCGTGCTGGTCTTGAAGTTGCCCTGGGTCAGGCCGCTGATGCCGTCCGTGACCGTACCCGTGTTGGGGTTGATGCCGGCTTCCAGGAGAAAGCCGACCTTGAGGTCGCCGCTGATGTCTTCGCTGCCCTTGAAGCCCAGCACGGACTGGCTCATGCCGTTGGGCGCGAGGGTCGTGACCGACTTGCCGCCGGCGTTGGTGACGTAGAGCTGGGTGGGTACGCCTGCCGGCATCGAGTTGTTGGCAGTCGCGCCTGAGGTCAAGTTGGCAATGCCCATGTCAAGGACCCCGTAGAGGGAGACATCGGCCTGGGCCGCGCCAGCCACTGCGCTGAGCGCCACCGCTGCCAGTAACGTTTTTTTCATTGTGAACACTCCATGTGTTTGTTTATGTTGTGTCATTTCCCGTGCTTTGCCTGGAAATGCAGACGTTTCGGTCCTCTTCAGACTGCGGGGCCTTTGTGCCTTCCGTCACTTTCGTTCGGGCGCATCGATTTCATCTTTTATGTTACACATTTCTTACAGCGCCGCCTGCCGAATGCCCCGCTTTGGCGCGGTTCCCGAACAAGGCTGTAGCCTTTTTGCAACAAAAAAAGCCACCCCGAAGGGTGGCTTGAAGATGGAGTGCCGCAATCCCGGCATTGCCGGGCCAATCGTCAGAAGCGGTGCACGATACCGACGCCGTACGTGTTGTACGTGGTGGGCTGGCCGCCCGTGGGTCCGCCGGGAATCTGGCCGCCGGACTTCTTGTCGAACATGAGGCCGGCATACAGGTTGGTGCGCTTGCTCAGGTCGTAGTCGGCGAGCAGCGACAGGTACTGGTCGGAACCGGAAGGCTGGACCTTGGTGGCGCCACCGTTGAAGCCGTTCACGCTGTTGTAGTTGCCGGCCTGGAGCTGGGCGTCATAGTAGCCCATGGAGAAGCGGAACGCCTGGGTGACCTGCCACTTGCCGCCCGCCCAGTACACGTTGTAGGTCTTCTCGCCGATGAATTCGCCGGTAAACGCGTTCAGCGGGTTGACGGTGTAGCCGTACACCTGGGTCAGGGTGGAGTCGGCCGCCGGGTTGCCCGGGGTGTTCCACTGGATGCGCTGGTAGCCGGCGGTGAGCTTCAGGGGGTCGATCACCTGGTAGCGCAGGGTGCCCGTGAAGGAACGGAGATTCAGGAACTGCGCGCCCACCGTGTTTGCCGAGGGGTCGGAGAAAATGTTGGTGCTGTCCTGGGCTTCCTGGGTGGCCAGCTCGAAGCCGAAGCGCTTGCCTTCATAGCCGAAGCTCGCTTCCCCGGTGCTGCGGGCCGAGGTGTTGCCGGCCATGCCGCCGACGCCGTAGAGGGCGTTCAGTCCCCATTCGCCGAAATTCTTCGAATACTTGATGGAGTTATCCACGCGGGCGCTGTCCGTCGCGCCGCCGCCGCCGTAGAAGCCGGAGAAGTTGATGGGGGAGAACATCTGGGCGTTGACCGGGTCATAGCCGCCGGAA
The DNA here is from genome assembly GCA_021826025.1 of Pseudomonadota bacterium. Classification (GTDB taxonomy): domain Bacteria; phylum Pseudomonadota; class Gammaproteobacteria; order Burkholderiales; family Ferrovaceae; genus JAKBAT01. Next base: position 36,848 of record JAKBBG010000007.1, read on the forward strand.
ATGCCGGTGATGATGTCCAGTTCCAGGCTGTTTTGACGGCCCAGGGTGACCGTGCCCCAGTCGTTGTTGGAAAGGCCGATCAGGGCGGCGCGGCCGAACAGCTGGCCGTTCAGGCTCGTGTCAACCACCATGCTGCCCGACTTGTTCGGCAGCCCGGCACCGGCCAGTCCCGAAGAGGACAGCATGCCGTTGGCGGCGCTGATGGCGGATTCCAGGCGGAAGAACGCCTGCGTCCCGTTGCCCAGGTCTTCGGTCCCCTTGATGCCCCAGCGGGTCTGGTATTCGCCGCCGTTCATCATGCCGATGGTGGTGCCCAGCTTCTGGTAGGAGCCGGCGCCCGTGGGGCCCGCACCCGTCACAAAGGTGGAACTGAAGTTGCCTGCGTGGGTCAGTTCCGCCACGCCCAGGTCCAGAATGCCGTACAGCGTCACGTCCGCGTGCGCCGTTCCAGCCACAGCGCCCAGCGCTGCCAGTGCCATCAAAGTTTTTTTCATCGTTCGCTCCATGAGGAATAAATGCCGTCAGGACCCCCTGCGTGCAGGGCCGTATAACCGACAGGGGGATGCTAAGGAGCGAATGTGACAGTTGCGTTAAATGCGGGGAGCGGGGGAAAGAAATGAAAGGGGGCCGGCCATCACGTTTCATTTTTGCAACAGGTTCCTCCCGGCCGCCGGACGGGAGGAACGGGGAATGCGCTTACCAGGAACCGCCGATGGCGCGGATCAGGCCGACGCTCGCTTCCATGCGGGCCGTGCGGATGTCCAGTTCCACCCGCTCGGTGCGCAGCTTGGCGTTTTCGGCGTCGATCACTTCCAGGTAGCTGACGGCACCGCCCAGGTAGCGGTTGGTCGCAAGGTCATAGGTATGTTCGGCCGCCACCACGGCGGCCTTCTGGTGCCGGTTCTCTTCCTCCAGGTAATGGAGCAGCGCCAGGTTGTCTTCCACTTCCTTGAAGGCGTTGAGCACGGTCTGGCGGTAAATCGCCGCCGCCTCGTTGGTGCGGGCCGTGGCCTGGTCCACCGCGGCCTGGCGGAGTCCGGCATCGAAAATGTTGTAGAAGGCGAAGGGGCCGAGGGACCAGAAGCTGTTGGGCGACGTGAGCAGCATGCCGCCTCCGGTGTTCTGGAATCCGCCCACCGCGCCCAGGGAAATTTCCGGGAAGAACGCGGCGCGCGCCACGCCGACCGTGTCGTTGGCTGCGGCCACGCGCCGTTCGGCGGCGGCGATGTCGGGGCGCCGCTGCAGCACCTGGGAGGGAATGGTGGCGGGTATGTTCGGATAGACGGCCATGAGCGGCTGCGGCGCGATGGAAAAGCTCGAGGCCGCCTTCCCCAGCAGCACGGCGATGGCATGCTCATGCAGCGCCCGCTGGGACACCGCCTTGAACTTGAGCGCCTGGGTTTCCTCCAGCAGCGTCTGCGAGCGGGCCACGTCCAGGCCGGACACGATGCCTTCGTCGTGGCGGTGCTGCATCAGGTCCAGTTCGCTCTGGTACGCCTTGATGGAATCCGTGAACAGCTGGATCTGGGAATCGAGGCCGCGCAGCAGGACGTATTCCGTGGCGAGCCGCGCCTGCAGGCTGAGCCGGACCGACTCCACGTCCTGGCGGCTCGCCTGGGCGAGCGCTTCGGCCGATGCGATGGCGCTGCGGATGTGCCCCCACAAGTCGATTTCGTACATGAAGCCGACCCCCACGGTCTTGTCGCCGTACACGTTGGGCAGTGCCGGCCCGCGCAGGGGACGGTTGATGGATTCGCGGTTGGTGGTGCGGTCCCCGATGGCGTTGATCTGCGGATACAGCCGCGCGCTTTCTTCCGAAAAGAAGGCGTTGGCCGCGTCATAGCGCGCCAGGGCGGCGGCAAGCTCCAGGTTGCCGGTTTCGAGTTCCTTTTCCATCCCGTCCAGCAGGGGATCCTGGAACAGGGCCCACCATTCGCCGCGCTTGATCTGGTCGGCCGGATGGGCGTAATGCCAGGTCCCGTCCTCCTTGAAGGCCTCCGTGGCCGGCGTGGTGGGCCGGGAGTACTCGGGAATCAGGGAACACCCCGCCAGGGCCAGGGCCGCCAGGGAAAGAGCCGCGAAACGCCTGCACTTCATGAGTGTTGGCCTTTCTCGCCTGTCTTGGCAGCGGCGTCCATCACGCGCACGAGGTCGCCGTTGGCGAGGGAATCCGGCGGGCTGTCCACGATCCGGTCACCCGGCTGCAGGCCCGCCACCACTTCCACTTCGGTGCCGAAATCCCGTCCCAGCGAGATGTTGACGAGCTTCACGTGGCTGTCGGGCTGGAGCACCGCAAGCTGCAGGCCCTGGGCGCGGAAAATCAGTGCGCTCGCCGGCACGCGCCGGATGGCGGCATTTTCCGGCAGCTCAAACGTCACTTCGGCGTAGCTGCCCGGCGTGAGCAGCCCTTCCTTGTTGCTCACCGACAGCTCCACCAGCAGGGTGCCGGAATTGCCGTTGATGGAACCCGACGTGCGCACCACCACCGCCTTGAATTTTTTCCCGGGAAATTCCGGCACGACGAGGGACGCCTGCATGTCCTTCTTGATCTGGGGCGTGTAGTTCTGCGGCACCGGCACGTACAGCCGCAGGGGATCGACCGACGCCACGTTGAACAGCTCGATGCCGCTGCCGGCGTTGATCAGGGCACCCACGTCCGTTTTTCGCGCCGTGACCACGCCGTTGAACGGCGAGACCACGTGCTTGAAGGTTTCGAACGCCTCGATGCGCCGGACATTGGCGCGGGCAGCGTCCACCTGGGCCTTGCGCGCCTCGAGGTCGGCCACCTTCTGGTCGGTTTCCTGTTTCGAGACGGAATCGGTGGCAAGCAGGTTGAGCCAGCGTCTGGCGGTCACGTCCGCCAGGTTCTGGTTGGCGAGCGCGCTCACGAGGTCCGCCTTGGCCTGCTGGAGTTGCTGATCCAGTTCAGGCGTATCGATGTCGGCCAGCAGTTCGCCGGTTTTCACGCGCGCTCCGATGTCGTGGTACCAGTGCAGCAGGTAGCCGTCGACCCGTGCATAGATGGGCGCGTCGATGAAAGGCTGCAGGCTTCCGGGCAACACCAGGTCGCGCAGGGCGCCTCCGTGGCTGGGCGAAATCACGGCCACCGAAGGGATCGCCTGCTGCTGCGTCCAGGTGTTCACATCGCGCGATTCCCGGTAGCGCGAAAACAGTCCCCAGGCCACGATCAGCAAGGCCACCGCCAGGACAATGACGCCGATCCGTTTCATGCGCGCCTTGGCTTCCGGGCTCATTTCGCGCAGATATTGTTCAGACTCATGTTGCATTCGGCTCTCCTGCTCCATTCGGGACGTCGTCGTCCTCGTTGTCGTCTTCGCTCTCTTCTTCCTCAAACTTGTCCCCGGCATGCACCAGACTGAACACCACGGGCACGAAAATCAGGGTACTCAGGGTGGCGATCGTCAGCCCGCCGATCACCGCGCGACCGAGCGGCGCGTTCTGCTCCCCGCCGTCGCCCAGCCCCAGCGACATGGGGGCCATGCCGATGATCATGGCGAGCGCCGTCATGAGCACCGGACGGAAGCGCGTGAATCCGGCTTCCACGGCCGCAATCGCCGAATCGTGGGTGATGTGCAGCCGTTCGCGCGCGAAGCTCACCACCAGGATGCTGTTGGCCGTGGCCACCCCCATGCACATGATGGCTCCGGTGAGCGCCGGCACCGACAGGGTGGTGTGGGTCATGAACAGCATCCAGATGATGCCCGCCAGGGCGGACGGCAGCGCCGTGATGATCACGAAGGGGTCGAGCCAGGACTGGAAATTCACCACGATCAGCAGGTAAATGAGCAGGATGGAGGCGACAAGCCCCATCAGCAGGCCCGCGAAGGAGGACTCCATGATGGGCACCTGCCCCAGCACGGAAACGGTCGCCCCCTTGGGAATCCTGGGACGGCTTTTCTCGATGAGCTGGTGGATGTCCGTCGAAACCGACCCCAGGTCCTGCCCCTGGATGTTCGCGAAAATGTCGAAGGAGGGCTGGATGGCGTAGTGGGTCACCACCGCCTCGCTCGTGGTGCGGTTGATGGTGGCCAGGCCGCCCAGCACTTGCATCCGCTGCAGTTCCCGCCCGGGAGCCGCCTCACCGGCCGATGCCGCGAGTTTGGGCGCCGTCACCGTGACCGGCACGTTTTCCAGCGCGGACAGGGTATCTATCCGGTACTGGGGCGTCTGCACCACGATGGGGTAGGACACGCCGTTGCGCAGGTTCAGCCAGAACGTGGGGGCGATCTGGAAGTTGCCCGACAGGGTGGCCATGAGGTTCTTGGCCACGTCCCGTTCCGTCACGCCCAGGGTATGGGCCCGGGTCCGGTCCACGTCCACGTTGAACTGGGGATAGCTGGTGGACTGCTGGATGCGGGCGTCGGCGATCCCGTTCACGTGCCGCACTTCGCGCAGCATGTTGTGGATGTAGGCGAGGTTGGCGTCGTGATTGGGGCCCTTGATCTGGACGTCGATGGGGGCCGGCGCACCGAAGTTGAGGATCTGGCTCACGATGTCCGCCGGCAGGAACGCGAAGTCGGTGCCGGGAAATTTTTCCGGAAGCACCGTGCGCAGCCGCTTCACATAATCCGCCGTGGCCCCGTGATTCTCCTTCATGGAAATGAGGATGTCGCCGTCTTCCGGCCCGATGGTTCCGGTGTTGCTGTAGGCGGTGTTGATCCCGCTCACCGTCAGGCCGATGTTGTCCATGATGTTGTCGACTTCATCTTTCGGGATGACGTCGCGGATGACGTTTTCGATCTTGTCGAACAGGCTGGCGGTTTCCTCCACCCGCGTACCCACCTGGGCGCGCACGTGCATTTTGATCTGGCCCGCGTCCACGTCCGGGAAAAAGTTGCGGCCCAGGAAGGGGAACAGGGCGAATGAACTGAACACCACGACAAGGTAGGCCGGTATGAACACCCGGCGGTGGACCACGGCCGTGTGCAGCATGCCGGCATAGGCTTTCCTCAGCCGGGCGAAACGGCTTTCGAAGCCCCGCTGGAACGCCACCAGGGCAAAGCGGATCTGGTGGGGCAGCGGGCGCTTGCGGTGACTGGGATCCATCACCCACTCCCCGTGCAGGGAGGCGTGCGAGGTCCCGCCATGGGGCTTGAGCAGCATGTTCGCCACCGTCGGCACGAAGGTCTGGGACAGGATGAAGGACGCGATCATGGCAAACACCACGGCTTCCGCCATGGGCACGAACAGGTAGCGTGACACGCCGGTCAGGAAGAACATCGGAATGAACACGATGCAGATGCTGAAGGTGGACACGAAAGCCGGCTGCACGATCTGGCTCGCGCCGTCGACGATGGCGGTGCGGACGTCCTTTCCGAATTCCAGGTGGTGGTTGATGTTTTCGATCATGACGGTGGCGTCGTCCACCAGGATCCCCACGGCCAGGGCAAGCCCCCCCAGGGTCATGACGTTCATGGTCTCGCCCAGGGCCGCAAGGGTGGCGATGGAACAGAGGATGGCGAGCGGGATGGAGGCCCCGATGATGAGCGTCGAGCGCCAGCTGCCCAGGAACAGCAGGATCATGAGGCTCGTCAGCAGGGCGGCGATGATCGCTTCACGCACCACGCCGGAAATGGCCGCCTTCACGAACACCGACTGGTCCGCCAGCAGCTTCACGTCCAGGTCGCTGGGCAGCGTTTCCTTGATCAGGGGGATCATCTTGCGCACGCCGCTGATGATGTCGAGCGTGGAGGCCGCTCCATTCTTCAGGACGGTGAGCAGCACGGAGCGGCGGCCGTCCACGCGCACGATGTTGATCTGGGGCGGATACCCGTAACGCACATGGGCCACGTCCCGCAGGAGCACCGTGGAAGTGCCCGATTCCTTGATGGGTGAAACGTTCGCAACCGTCTTGACCGGAATGTTGTTGAGCTTGTCGTACTCGTCCGGACTGTCGTTGATCTGGATGTTGTATTCGAATTTGCCGATTTTCTCGGTCCCGGCCGGAATGATCAGGTTCTGGGCCGCCAGGGCGCTGCTCACGTCGTCAGGGGAGACCCCCTTGGACTGCATGGCCTTGGGATCGAGGTCCACCTGGATCTGAAGCACCTTCCCGCCGTAGGGGGAAGGCATCGCGCTGCCCGGAACGGTGGCGAGCTGCGGCCGGATGAAGTTCTGGCCGTAGTCGAAAAGGCTTTGCTCGCTGATGGTGGGGCTCGACATGGCGATCTGCAGGATGGGGACGGTCGCCGCGTTGTAGTTGAGGATCAGCGGCGGCGTGATGCCCGGCGGCAGGAATTTGAGCACCGTCTGGGAAATGGAAGTCACCTGGGCCGTGGCGGTGCGGATGTCCACCGTCGGCTGGAAGAAAATCTTGACGACACCGTAGCCCGGCAGCGACGTGGACTCGATGTGCTCGATGTCGTTGACGGTGGAAGTGAGGTAACGCTCGTAGAGGTAGACGACCCGGCCCGACATGTCTTCGGGCATCAGTCCCGAGTAAGTCCAGACCGCGCTGATGACCGGGATCCGGATGTCGGGGAAAATGTCCGTCGGCGTGCGCAGGATGGAAAATACGCCAGCCAGCAAAATCAGCAGCGCAAACACGATGAACGTGTAGGGACGGCTCAGTGCCAGCTTGACGACCCAAGACATCATAACGGTTATTCCTTCCTTAACTATAAACCAGGTTGGTTCCCGGCCAAACCGCAGATTCTGCCATCATCCGCGCACCCTGCTGTAACCAATTGTAGGCCGGCGCCCGGCCCGGAGAGCCAGAAACGGCGCCGCATCAGGCTCCGAACAGGGCTTCCAGGGCGGCTCCCGGGTCCTCCGCGCGCATGAACGTTTCGCCCACCAGAAACACGTGGACCCCGTGGGCGCGCATGGCCGCCACGTCCTCGCGGGTCGCGATGCCGCTTTCCGTGATGGGAATGCGTTCGGGCGGGACCCGGCGGCACAGCCCCCAGGTGGTTTCCAGGCGCGTTTCGAACGTTCGCAGGTCGCGGTTGTTGATGCCCACCAGGGCCGTGTCGAGCCTGAGGGCGCGGCCCAGCTCTTCGCCGTCGTGCACTTCCACCAGCACGGCAAGCCCCAGGCTGCGTGCCAGGGCCGCCAGGGCCTCGAGGTCCGGCTGGGACAGGGCGGCCACGATCAGCAGGATGGCGTCGGCCCCCATGACCCGGGACTCGTAGACCTGGTAGGGGTCCACCACGAAATCCTTGCGCAGTACGGGCAGGGCACAGGCGGCGCGCGCCAGCTGCAGGTATTCGGGAGCACCCTGGAAATAGTCGCGGTCGGTCAGCACCGACAGGCAGGCCGCGCCATGCCGCTCGTAGGCGGCCGCGATCAGCGCCGGATCGAAAGCCTCGCGCAGGATCCCCTTGCTGGGGCTCGCCTTCTTGATTTCGGCGATGACGGCCGGGCGCCCGCGTGCGATCCGGGCGCGCAGGGCGCCTTCGAAATCGCGCGGCGGGGGCGCCTCCCGCGCCGCCTGCACCAGGGCTTCCAGCGGAGTGCGGCGGGCCGCCTCGGCCACTTCCGCGGCTTTGGTCTGCAGGATGCGTTCGAGCACCGTGCTCACTGCCTGCTCCAGGCCACGAGGGCGTCCAGGCGTTCACGCGCCCGGCCGCTCGCGATGACGTCGCGCGCGGCCGCGATCCCCTCGCGCAGGGTCGGGGCGAGTCCCGCCACGTAAATGGCGGCGCCGGCGTTGAGGGCCACGATTTCAAGGGCCGGACCGGGCCGGTTGTCCAGCACCATTTCCAGCAGTTCCCGGGACTCCTGTGCGTTTTTCACCAGGATGCTGTTGAGGGGGGCCGGCCGGATGCCGTAGTCGGCGGGATCCAGCAGGTACTCCCGCACGGCGCCGTCCCTGAGCTCGGCCACGTGGGTGGGGCCCGACAGCGTGATTTCGTCCAGGCCGTCGCTGCCGTGCACCACCAGGGCATGGCGGCTGCCCAGCCGGTGCAGCACCCCGGCCAGGGTGGCGGTCAGGTGGGGGCTGAACACGCCCAGCAGCTGGTTGGGCGCGCCGGCCGGATTGGTGAGGGGCCCCAGCAGGTTGAACAGGGTGCGCACCCCGAGCTCGCGCCGCACCGTGGCCGAGTGGCGCATGGCCGTGTGATGGGTGGGCGCAAACATGAAGCCCAGGCGGCATTCGCGCAGGGACCGGGCCACGGATGCGGGCGTGGCCTGGGTGACCGGTATCCCCAGGGCTTCGAGCACGTCGGCGCTCCCGGTGGTGGACGACACCGAACGCCCGCCGTGCTTGGCCACGTGGGCGCCGGCTCCCGCCGCCACGAAGGCTGCCGTGGTGGATATGTTGAAGGTGTGCATGCCGTCCCCGCCGGTGCCGCAGGTGTCCACCACGTGGGCCAGCCCGCCGCTGTCGACGGGGGCCGACAGGCTGCGCATCACTTCCGCGGCGGCGGCGAGCTCGGTCACGGTTTCGCCCTTGGCGCGCAGGGCCACGATGATGCCGGCCGTCTGCACCGGGGTGGTTTCGCCGGTCATGATGCCCGTCATCACGGCGAGCATCTGCTCGCGCGAGAGGTCGTTGCGGGCGAGCAGGGCGTTGAGCGCCTCCTTGGGGGTCACGCCGTCGCTTCCCGGATTTCGAAGTCGTGGGTGAGTTCTGCCGTTTTGCCCAGCATGAGACTTGCCGAACAGTATTTTTCGGCGGACAGGCGGATGGCCCGGTCCACCAGTTCCGGCTTGAGGTTGCGGCCGGTGACGATGAAATGGAAATGGATTTTGGTGAACACCTTCGGGTCCGTTTCGGCCCGCTCCGATTCCAGTTCCACCACGCAGTCCGTCACGTCGGCATGGGAGCGCTTGAGGATCAGCACCACGTCGAACGCGGTGCAGCCGCCCGTGCCGACCAGCACCGCTTCCATGGGACGCACGCCCAGGTTGCGCCCCCCGGCTTCGGGCGCGCCGTCCATGAGAAACGTGTGCCCGCTCCCGCTTTCCCCCAGGAAACTCATTCCTTCGACCCACTTGACGCGTGCTTTCATGACCGGCCCCACACTCCCCATTCGGTGAATTTAACCGATTATAGCGGCCCCGCCGGCCGATTTGAAATGCGGATTGACAGTGCCGACCGGGGCCGGCTACAATTGCTGGCTCATTTCACTTAAGACCGATGCTGTCATGAAAACCTTTTCAGCCAAGGCGCAAGACGTTCAACGCGACTGGTATGTGGTCGATGCCACGGACCGCGTGCTGGGGCGCCTCGCCAGCCAGATTGCGCTGCGCCTGCGCGGCAAGCACAAAGCCATTTTCACCCCCCACGTGGACACGGGCGATTTCATCGTGGTCGTCAACGCCGACAAGATCCGCGTCACGGGCAACAAGGGCGAAGACAAGAAGTACTACCGCCATTCCGGCTATCCCGGCGGCATTTACGAAACCAGTTTCAACAAGCTGCGCGCCCGCCATCCGGCCCGCGTGCTGGAAAAGGCGGTCAAAGGCATGCTGCCCAAGGGTCCCCTGGGCTATGCCATGATCAAGAAAATGAAAGTGTACGCCGGGGCCGAACACCCGCATGCGGCACAACAACCCAAGCCATTGAATATCTGAGGTTTTCATGATCGGCAACTACTATTACGGCACGGGGCGGCGCAAAAGCGCGGTAGCCCGCGTCTTCCTCAAGACGGGTTCCGGCAAGTTCGAAGTGAACGGCAAGACCCTGGACGAATACTTTTCCCGCGAAACCGGCCGCATGGTGGTGCGCCAGCCGCTCGCGCTGACCAACAACCTGAACGGCTTCGACATCCGCGTCAACGTCATCGGCGGCGGGGAATCCGGCCAGGCCGGCGCGGTGCGCCACGGCATCACCCGGGCGCTGATCGATTTCAACCCCGAACTGAAGACGGCCCTCAAGCAGGCCGGCCTCGTCACGCGCGATGCGCGCGAAGTGGAGCGAAAGAAAGTGGGGTTGCACAAAGCCCGCCGGCGCAAGCAGTTCAGCAAACGCTGATCGCAGCCCCCCCAGAGAAAAGCCGGCTTCCACGCCGGCTTTTTTTATCGCCGCCGCCTGCGATCGCTATAAAATGGGCGGCAGAACACGAGGAACGCATCATGATCACAGTAGGCATCGTTGGCGGAACCGGCTATACCGGCGTCGAACTCCTGCGGCTGCTCGCCCAGCACCCGGAAGTCCGCCTGCAGGCCATCACCTCGCGCAAGGAGGCCGGACAGGCGGTGGAGGCCCTTTTCCCCAGCCTGCGCGGCCACGTGGACCTCGCCTTCAGCCTGCCCGAGCAGGCCGGACTCGCGCAGTGCGACCTGGTGTTTTTCGCCACCCCCAACGGCGTGGCCATGGAACAGGCGCGTGCCCTGGTGGACGCGGGCGTGCGGGTGATCGACCTGGCGGCCGACTTCCGAATCAAGGACCTGGCCCTGTGGGAAAAATGGTACGGCATGAAGCACGCCTGCCCCGACCTGGTGGCAGAAGCGGTCTACGGCCTGCCGGAAGTGAACCGGGCCGCCATCCGCGAGGCGCGCCTGGTGGCCAACCCCGGCTGCTACCCGACGGCCGTCCAGCTGGGGTTCCTGCCCCTGCTCGAAGCGGGGATCGTGGATCCGGACTGCCTGATCGCCGACGCCAAATCCGGCGTTTCCGGCGCCGGCCGGAAAGCCGAGACCCACATCCTGTTCGCCGAAGCCGGCGACAATTTCAAGGCCTACGGGGTGGCCGGCCACCGGCACCACCCCGAAATCCGGCAGGGCCTGCAGGCGGCTTCGGGAGCGCCCGTGGGCCTCACGTTCGTGCCGCACCTGGTGCCCATGATCCGGGGCATCCATGCCACGCTGTACGCCCGCCTGCGCGGCGACGCCCAAGTCCAGGCCCTGTACGAAGCGCGCTATGCCGACGAACCGTTCGTGGACGTGCTGCCTCCCGGCAGCCAGCCCGACACCCGTTCCGTGCGCGCCTCCAACCTGTGCCGGATCGCCCTGCACCGCCCCCAGGGCGGCGACACGGTGGTGGTGCTGTCGGTGATCGACAACCTGGTCAAGGGGGCGGCCGGGCAGGCCGTGCAGAACATGAACCTGATGTTCGGTTTTCCCGAAACCCTGGGGCTCACCCAGGTGCCGGTTTTGCCGTGAAAGTGTAGAATGATTATAAATGCCGCAGCAGGTTGCGGCCCCCGGCGGCTTGCCGCCCCTTTCGATTGTGATGGAGCATCCCTGATGAACGCACCGACAGAAATGATGCCGGCCCCGCTGATTTTCACCGACAGCGCGGCGGACAAGGTCAAACAGCTGATCGACGAGGAAGGCAACTCCGACCTCAAGCTGCGGGTCTTCGTGACCGGCGGCGGCTGCTCCGGCTTCCAGTACGGCTTCACGTTCGAGGAAGTCAGCAACGCCGACGACACCGTCATGGAAAAGAACGGCGTCTCCCTCCTGATCGACCCCATGAGCTACCAGTACCTGGTGGGCGCCGAAATCGACTACAAGGAAGACCTGGAAGGGGCCCAGTTCATCATCCGCAACCCCAACGCCACATCCACCTGCGGCTGCGGTTCCTCCTTCTCCGCCTGAACGGTCAGGCGGTTCGGGCCGGCAGGGTCCGGATCGCCTCGCGGTTCGACCACGAAAAGCATTTTTCCGCGGCCGCTTCCCAGGGCAGCCACAGGTGCGCCCGGTGCTCCTGGGG
>JAKBBG010000060.1 GCA_021826025.1 Pseudomonadota bacterium
CCTCCTGTCGAAGTTGCGCCAAGTGGTTGTCATAGAGCAGGTCGGCAATGGGAATGAACACATCATACCAGCGGTCTTTCCCGGTCTTGTCTCCCCCGATCAGCGATTCTCTCTGGTTGTCGGAGAGTTCGTCCCACCATGCACCGAACTCGTCGGTGTACTCCACATCCCAACTCATGGCTCAGTATACCTTTCAAGGAATATTCCGTCAATGGAATGCATGGCGGGCGGGAAGCGACCCGCCATGCAAAACTTGAGTTTGGTCCTTGTGCCTTTTCGGGAAGCGTCCGGCAGTCTGCTAAACTGTTTCTTTTCGCTGAGACCATTTTTCCGGAGATTCCGACCCCATGGCATTCCGCATTGCGCCCAGCATCCTGTCCGCCGATTTTGCCCGCCTGGGCGAGGAAGTCTCCTCGGTCATTTCAGCCGGCGCCGACATCGTCCACTTCGACGTGATGGACAACCATTACGTTCCCAACCTGACCGTGGGCCCCCTGGTGTGCGCCGCCATCCGCCCCCACACCCAGGCCCCCATCGACGTGCACCTGATGGTCAAGCCGGTGGACCGCCTCGTTCCGGACTTCGCCAAGGCCGGCGCCAACATCATCAGTTTCCATCCGGAAGCGTCCGAACACGTGGACCGCACCCTGCAGCTCATCCGCGACCACGGCTGCAAGGCGGGCCTGGTGTTCAATCCGGCCACGCCCCTCAACTACCTGGACCACGTGATGGACCGGCTCGACCTCATCCTCATCATGTCGGTCAATCCCGGTTTCGGCGGCCAGTCCTTCATTCCCTCCGCCCTGCCCAAGCTGCGCGAGGCGCGCCGGCGCATCGACGCCAGCGGGCGCGACATCTGGCTCGAAGTGGACGGCGGCGTCAAGGTGGACAACATCCGCGCCGTGGCCGAGGCCGGGGCCGACACTTTCGTCGCGGGTTCGGCCATTTTCAGCACGCCCGACTACCGCGCCACCATCGCCGCCATGCGCGCCGAGCTCGCCCGATGACCGAAGCCGAATTCCGCGCGCTGGCCGAAGCGGGCTACACCCGCATTCCGCTGGTGCTGACCACGCCGGCCGACCTCGACACGCCGCTGTCCGTGTACGCGAAGCTCGCCAACCGGCCCTATTCGTTCCTGCTCGAGTCGGTCCAGGGCGGCGAACGGTTCGGCCGCTATTCCTTCGTGGGCCTGCCCGCCGCCACGCGCCTGCGGGTGGTGGCGAACCAGGTGTCGGTGGAAACGGACGGCGCCCCCACGGAACGGTTCGAGGCGGACGACCCCCTCGCCTTCATCGCCCACTACGCGAAGCAGTTCAAGGCGGCGCCGCTCACCGGGCTGCCGCGCTTCTGCGGCGGGCTCGCGGGCTATTTCGGCTACGACATCGTGCGCTACATCGAGCCGCGGCTGGCCCGGGGCTGGAAGGCGGACGACGGCGGCACGCCGGACATCCTGCTGCTGCTCACCACGGAACTCGCCGTGATCGACAACCTGTCGGGGCAGCTGCACCTCATCGTGTACGCCGACGCCGCCGACCCGGACGGCTACGGGCGCGCGCGCGCGCGCCTCGCCGCCCTGCGCGAGCAGCTGCGCAAGCCCGTCAACCTGCCGGCGCAGGCGCCGGCGGCCCTGGGGGAGGCCGTGTCCGACGTGGACCCGCAGGCCCACCAGGCCATGGTGGCGCGCGCCAAGGAATACATCCGCGACGGCGACCTCATGCAGGTGGTGCTGAGCCGGCGCATCCGCCAGCCGTTCGCGGCCCAGCCCCTCGCCCTCTACCGCGCCCTGCGCCGCCTCAACCCGTCGCCGTACATGTTCTACTACGACTTCGACGGCTTCCAGGTGGTGGGCGCCTCCCCCGAAATCCTGGTGCGCCTGGAAGAGGGCACCGTGACCCTGCGCCCCATCGCCGGCACCCGTCCGCGCGGGCGCACGCCGGCGGAAGACGAGGCGCTGGCGCGCGACCTGCTGGCCGACCCGAAGGAAATCGCCGAACACGTGATGCTCATGGACCTCGGGCGCAACGACGTGGGCCGCATCGCCGAAACGGGGTCGGTCCGGGTGACCGAACACATGGTGATCGAGCGCTACTCCCACGTGATGCACATCGTCTCCAACGTGGAAGGCCGGCTCAAGCCGGGCATGGGCCCGCTCGACGTGCTGCGCGCCACCTTCCCGGCCGGTACCCTCACGGGCGCGCCCAAGGTGCGCGCCATGGAAATCATCGACGAGCTGGAACAGACCCGCCGCGGCGTGTACGGCGGGGCCGTGGGCTACCTGGGCTTCGACGGCGCCATGGACCTCGCCATCGCCATCCGCACCGCGGTGGTCCGCGACGGCGTGCTGACCCTGCAGGCGGGTGGCGGCATCGTGGCCGACTCGGTGCCGGAAACCGAATGGCAGGAAACGGTCAACAAGTCCAAGGCCATCCTGCGCGCCGCGGAACTCGCCGCCCAGGGACTCGAATAGGGGAGGAATCCCATGATGACGCGCCGCCGCCGTCCGCACATTCCCGCGCCGCCGCATCCGCTCAACCGGCACGAGCCCCTGCCCTGGTCCCATCCCAAGCCGGCGACGGAAGACGCCCAGGCCGCCGCGCGCCAGCGCGCCATCATGGCGCACCCCTCCTACATCGAGCCGGACCGGGACACGGATTTCCTGCACACCGACGAAGCGCGCGGCGTGCGCCTCAACCTGGACTACGCCAAGGCCGAAGGGCTGATGGCGGGCCACGGCATCCTGCGCACCATCGTGGTGTTCGGCAGCACGCGCCTGCGCGAGCCGGACGCGGCCCGGCAGGAGCTGGCCGAAGCCCACCGCGAGGCCGCCGCCTGTCCCGACGACGCGGCCTGCCGCCAGCGCCTGCGGCTGGCGGAACGGCGCCTGGATCTGTCGCGCTACTACGACGTGGGGCGCGAACTGGGACGGCTGGTGGGCAATGCCGGCGAAGGTCCGCAGGATTCGCGCCTCGTCGTCATGACGGGCGGCGGCCCCGGCGGCATGGAAGCGGCCAACCGCGGCGCCTTCGACGTGGGTGCGGAATCGGTGGGGCTCAACATCACGCTGCCGCGCGAACAGTATCCCAACCCCTACGTCACGCCGGGCCTGTGTTTCCAGTTCCATTATTTCGCGCTGCGCAAGCTGCATTTCATGAAGCGGGCGGCCGCCCTGGTGGCCCTGCCGGGCGGCTTTGGCACCCTGGACGAACTGTTCGGCGCGCTCACCCTCATCCAGACGCGCAAGGTGGCGCCCATGCCGGTGGTGCTGGTGGGCGAAGCCTACTGGCGCAGCGTGCTGGACGTGGATTTCCTGCTGGAGCACGGGCACATCGATCCGGAAGACACGGAGCTGTTCTGGTACGCGGAAACGGCACGCGACGTCTGGGACGGCATCGCCGAATGGCACCGCGCCAACGGCAGCGACCTATTTGGCGGCGGACCGCCAAAGCCGTGCCCCTAAGAGCGCCCAGCGCAGCAGCCCGAAACTCCGCTTCGGTTTGACCAGCACGGCCGCCGCCACCAGCGCGCCCGCAAGGGCCGGGTGGGCGCGCAGCCAGTCCCCCGCCCGCTGCCAGCGTTGCGCCAGGCGGTCGGCCCAGGCCAGGGCCCGTCCCGCGGGCGCGAGCGCCTGGCCCAGGTCGCGGCGCTGGCGCGCGATGCGTTCGCGCAGCCGCCCGCGCCGTTCGGCCCGATCAAGGCGGCGGTTCATGGTGCAGGAGCGCGCGCAGGGCGCGCATGTCTTCGGTGAGCTCCGCCACGCTGTCGCGGAACGGCTGGGCTTCGCGCGGCCGGCGCGCCGCCACCCAGGCGAGCGCGGTGCCGGCACCCAGGCCCGCCACGGCGATGGCGCCCGACAGCCACAGGCGTTCGTCCCACCAGGCGAGCGCGGCCCACACCAGGGCGGCCAGCAGGCCCGCCCCCAGGCACAGCAGCGCGAGCGCCCCCCACAGCAGGCGCCGCACCAGGCGGTCCTGCGCGTCGGCGAGTTCCAGCCCGGCCAGTTCCAGGCGTGCGCGCACCGTTTCAAGCGCCGTCACGGCCGCGTGCACGGCACCGGCCGTGAAGCCGGGGCGTTCCTCGGGCGTGCTCACGGAGGTCAGCGGCGGCCGATCAGCACGCCCACGGCGAGGCCCGTCAGGGCGGCGAGCCCCACGGCCTGCCAGGGCTGTTCGTGGACGAAATGGTCGGTGGCGCGGGCCGCGGCCCGGCCCCTTTCCATCACCGTGCGCTGGGCGTCGGACAGGCGCCGGCGCGTGTGGACCAGGCGCTCCTCGATGCGGGCGCGCAGTTCGGACACCTTGTCGCCGGTCTGGCCGGCGGTGGCGCGCAGCAGGTCTTCGGCGTCGGCGATGACCGCCTGGAGGTCGGATACGAGTTTTTCCGCGGCGGCGGATTCGTGCAGAAAGTCAGTCATGATGGCGGGCTCCTTGGTTCCAGAGACGCTCTTTGTTGGAGAGGCAATTTTCATTCTCCCCCCATCGCCGCGCGCCCACAAGCGAACCCGGGCCCTAGGCGGGGCCTGGCCGGAACTGGTAAAATGAACGGTTTAGAGGGGCCGCGTCAGTCAGATGCCCGGCGACAGCGGCGACGGGGTCGTGCGGTTCGTCACGCTAAGCTCTCGCAGCGCCATCGCGCTGGCATTCGCCATGGACGTTGCGAAAGGAAAACTCCATACACTGCTCGAAGAAGGCGGCTTTCGACAGGGAGCCGAGATAACCGAGCAGGACGTTGAGGACTTCACCCGCTATTTCCATAGCGTCGTCGGCAACGGTACGGTGGAGCTGCGCATCTAGGGTGGCGTGGAGCCGGTCGATTGCGAGGTCGTCATACCCGTCAACATCCTTCCTCAAGCTCCAGAAGCGGCGGCCCAGCGAGCGCTGGAGCAGTTCAGGCGAAGCCGGCCGCATGGCTGATCTGCGGTGAATGGTGCGAAGCGGTCGGATGTTCAGCCTGCCGGGCAACAGGAGGGATCGTGTCCGAAAATTGAACATGTTTTTCGGACAACCAACCCCTGCATTTTGTCCGGAAAAGATGTACAAATATCGGACATGAATGATCTCAAAACCAGGATCTCCGCTGCCACGCGTTCGGCCAGGCCCGGCCGTGTCTGGACACCGGCCGACTATCAACCGGTTGACGAAGCGCCCCAGTGCGCCGGACTACCGTGCCGTAGTCGATGCCATTGCCCGCAGGGACCAGCTGCGCATGTTGGTCGACGGTATGACTGCGGCGAACGACCTGGGACTGACCGATGCAGTGCCGGCGCGTGTGACCATCCACACCGACGCTCGCCGGCGCTCGATCCAGCTCGACAATCTATTCATCGAGTTCAAGCTGACTGCGCCCAGCCGCCTCTACTGGGCGGGGCGACCCGCGATCCGCGATGATTTGGTCGACGGCTTCGCAGCGCTGTCGGCGTGGATGCGGGCGTTGCTCCGCGAATTGCCCGGCTTTGAGCCGGCGGGGGGCTGGCGCAGCGTGCCCGCGGCTCGGCCGCCAGCCGGGACAGCGGCAGCGAAAAGGCGTCAGGCCAGGAGGGGCACAGAGGTGCCGAGATGAACGAGGCCTTCTTTCGCATTGCAATGCCGCAATCTGATGCAAGTCGATGCAAATCTCATGGAAAATTTAGTCACCAGCTTGTCATTCTTAGAGAGCAGGCATCCATATCATAATGCCATGGAAATGATGGCAACCTCTTTTTGCCATCTTCAATCGCCACCGGACTTAGCTTTAATCCGGAGCCTTCAGAAATTCCCCGGACAATGTTTATGCGGCTAATCATATAGTTGAGATACGCAATAATATTATCATCAGGAAAAGCATATTGCTCCTCGCGGGCAGTATGCCAAGCGGTTCTATACAAGTTTTCATTTTCGGCAACCAAATTTTGAAAGCATGAATTTTTTTGCGGCTGATAAAGGAGCACCATTAGACAAGCGAAAACAATTAACAGAAACGATATTCTTTTCAAGCCAAATTGGTGCCGAATTTCACATGATTTCTTCGGGCCATCCGCCCATGCTTCCACCGCAGATGATGCGGTTTTAGAACTATTTGATTGTTCATGATGATTCCAGATGGGCTCGACCGGGAGCGGTAATCTAATTTCAAATTTTTCTAATAGGACAGCCATGGCGATACACGATGACCACCACGGTAAGAATACATATCTGTATGGGACGAAATAACCGGTCCCAAAATCAGGGAACGGTTTTGTAATCATGATGGGTAATAAAGGCAAAACAATCGCTAACACGGCGACAGCTACGATAGGCCTAGATATCCACTTTCCTTTTAAGCCGATAAAAGCCAAGAAAATTGATGCAAGGAAAAGCGCCAGCCCCATAGGATTATTGGGGTAGAACCAATACATCGTGTCGGCAATAAAAGTAAAGATGTACGAAAAGTGATGGCTATTTGACACATAGCCACCAACCCCCCCGAGCATATAAATTCTCCAGGGGATATAAGCCAGTGACATGGCCAAATGAGGGGATATTTCATTGATGGCGGCAGTTAAATTTTTGCCTTTTTGCTTAGAAAGGAACAAAAGAACAAGAGGCAAGGGCAAGAAAATTTCCTTTTCAAGCGATGCTAGCAAGTAGCATAACGCGCTGACTATATTTTTTTTGTTTCCCCTGTCAGACGGTAAGAAAAAAATCAAACTTAGAATGGAGAATATTAAACCTTCTAAGTAATGGCGACTCATTAATTGTTGTACAACAATATTTGAAGGGTAACCTGCCAAAAACATTACCCCTCCAAACAATGCCCAAAACGGTTTAGTAAAATATGTTAAAAGGCGGAAGGTTAGGAATGAACATAACCAAAGCGAAACAAGCTGATGCATGTAAAAATAGTTTGGATTGAGCCCAAATGCATTAATATCCAGGCGATATGAAAGAGTCAGCATTGGTGTAAAAAACGGAGCTCGAACTTGCTGCTCCAAATCAGGAATAAAAAACATCCCCCAGATTGATTTTCTGATTGCAAAAGCTAACATCATGGGGTCATCAAAACGCCAATAGCCATTCAGTGCATTTTGATAGAGAAAAAATGTGACGACACCAAGAAGCGCCGCTATGGGCAGCCATGACCTATCAATACTCCTCCCCGGTTTCAAGAAATTATTCATTTACAGTAGTGTCCGGTTAAAAACCGGAAAAATTTCATTGGCTATCAAAAAGCCGTCCCTTTCACATTTGCCTTTGCACAAACCCTGCAACCCATGACATGTGAGCCAGCACAATTCAACATTTGACTGCACCAGTCTACAAGTAATTACAATACGGGGTACGTTGGCCATGTAAGGTAATCTCCCTGTCATTTCTCGCTGTGGACGCAAGATTGGGCAGAGCGGCGCTGGGGAGGTTTGAGTTGGGGCTGATATGGGCGACAATAGTGGGATTCGTGCATTCGGTTCCAGACCATCGGCGCGGGGGTATCAGACGAAATAGCGGGTATCAAAGCGGATTATCTGGAGTGGTTATTTTACAAAACAAAAGGATAGCCGCGTCATGCTGCTGATGATCGACAACTACGATTCCTTCACCTACAACCTCGTGCAGTATTTCGGCGAGCTGGGAGAGGACGTGGTGGTGCGGCGCAACGACCAGATCACGCTGGAGGAGATTCCGCAGCTCGCGCCCGAACGCATCGTGATTTCGCCCGGGCCCTGCAGCCCGAAGGAAGCCGGCATTTCCGTCCCGCTCATCCAGGCCTATGCCGGGCGCTACCCCATCCTGGGCGTGTGCCTGGGCCACCAGGCCATCGGCTACGCCTTCGGCGGCGAGGTGGTGCACGCGAAGGAGCTCATGCACGGCAAGGTCTCTGCCGTGTTCCACCACGACACGGGCGTGTTCCGCGGCCTGCCCAATCCCTTCCGGGCCACGCGCTACCATTCCCTCGCGGTGCGCCGCGAAACCCTGCCGGCCTGCCTGGAAATCACGGCCTGGACCGAAGACGGGGAAATCATGGGCCTGCGCCACCGCACCCTGGCGGTGGAAGGGGTGCAGTTCCATCCCGAATCCATCCTCACCGAGCACGGCCACGCGCTGCTGCGCAATTTCCTGCAGTCGTCCTAGGACGGTTCCGGCCCGGGGCTTTCGTTGGACAGCCCCACGAACTCCTCGAGGGTGAGGGTTTCGGCGCGCCGTCCCGAATCGATTCCGAGCTTTGCGAACACTGCTTCCGGCACCTGGCCCTTGAGGGTGCTGCGCAGCATCTTGCGGCGCTGGGAAAAGGCCTGGGCCACCAGGAAGGCGAAACGCGATTCGTCCAGGGCATGGCGTTCCGCCTCCCTCTTGGGAATGAGGCGCACCACGCGCGACATCACCTTGGGCGGCGGCGTGAAGGCTTCCGGCGGCACGTCCATGAGCCCTTCCATGTGGAACAGGTACTGCAGCATCACGGACAGCCGGCCGTAGTCGCGCGTGGCGGGTTCGGCCACCATGCGGTCCACCACTTCCTTCTGCAGCATGAAATGGGCGTCCCTGAGCTGCGGCGAAAAGGTCGCCAGGTGGAACAGCAGCGGCGTGGAAATGTTGTAGGGCAGATTGCCCACCAGGCGCAGGTCCTGTCCCAGTGCGGAAAAATCGAAATCGAGCGCGTCCCCTTCCACCACCGTGAGGCGCGCGGCCTCCGGATGGGCGCGCCAGCGGGCGGCGAGGTCGCGGTCCAGCTCGATCACGGTGAGGTGCCGCGCGTGCGCAAGCAGCGGTTCGGTGAGCGCCCCCAGGCCCGGCCCGATTTCCACCAGACGGTCCTGCGGGCGCGGGTCGATGGCGCGCACCAGGTGGTGGATGATGCCGTCGTGGGAGAGGAAGTGCTGGCCGAAGCGCTTACGCGGAATATGCGCCACGGTGCGTTCCTGCCATGCCGAGGGCCAGCACCACGGCGGCTTCCAGGCTGCCGGCGTCGGCTTCGCCGGTGCCGGCCCGGTCGAGCGCGGTGCCGTGGTCCACGGAGGTGCGGATGATGGGCAGCCCGAGCGTCACGTTGACGCCGCCGCCGAAGCTTTGCATCTTGAGCACCGGCAGGCCCTGGTCGTGGTACATGGCGAGCACGGCGTCGGCGCCGGACAGCTGCTGCGGCACGAACAGGGTGTCCGCCGGAAACGGGCCCACCGCGTCGATGCCGCGCCGGCGCGCGGCGGCGACGGCCGGGGCGATGACGTCGGTCTCCTCCCGCCCCAGGTGGCCCGATTCGCCCGCATGGGGGTTGAGCCCCGCCACCAGGATGCGCGGATGTCCGCAGCCGAAGTCGCGCTTGAGGCCGGCGGCCAGGATGTCCAGGGTGGTCCCCAGGCTTTCCTGCGTGATGGCGTCCGGCACGTCGCGCAGGGGCAGGTGCGTGGTGGCGAGGGCGACCCGCAGCCCGCCGCCCACCAGCATCATCACCACGCGCGGCACGCCGAAGTGCGCCGCCAGGTATTCGGTATGGCCCGTGAAGGGGATGCCGGCGTCCACGATCGCGCTTTTCTGCACCGGCGCGGTCACCAGCGCCCGGAACACGCCGGCATGGCAGGCGTCGGCCAGGCGGTCCAGGCAGCGCAGCACGTAGGGGCTGTTGGCGGGGTCGAGGTGGCCCGGACGCACCGGCGCCGCGGCCGCATGGTGCCACAGGCGCGGCTTGCCCGCGCCCAGGGCGGGACGGACCGGGTCGTAGGCGGCGAAGGGATAGCGCAGGCCCAGGCGTTCGGCCCGGGCTTTCATCAGGTCGCGGTCGGCGGCCACCACCAGGTGGACGCCCAGGGGACGGGACGCGAGCTTGAGGCAGAGGTCGGGCCCGATGCCGGCCGGTTCGCCGGCGGACAGGCCCACCAGGGCGTTATTGTTCGTCGAGGCGGACATCCACGTAGGCCTGGTCGCGCAGCTGGCGGATCCACTCGTCGAAGATTTCGTCCGACTTGCGGGCGCGCAGCGCCTGACGGGCGGCAAGCCGCTGGCGCTCGAGGTTGGCGTCGGCCTTGCGGGTTTCCAGCAGCTGCACGATGTGCCAGCCCAGCGGGGTCTGGAACGGGGCGCTGATTTCACCCGGCTTGAGGGTTTTGATCACTTTCTCGAACTGGGGCAGGGTTTCCCCTTCGGAAATCCAGCCCAGGTCGCCGCCGCGGTTGCGGCTTTCGTCTTCCGAAGTGAGGGTGGCGAGCTTGGCGAAATCGGCGCCGCCCAGCAGGCGGCTGTTCAAGCCCATGATCTTGTTGTTCGCTTCGCTCGAGTCGGCGTCGGGGTTGGCGCGCACCACGATCTGGCGCACGTGGTACTGGGTCACGGGCGCGGCTTCTTCCGCCCCGCGCCGCTCCACCAGCTTGATGATGTGGAAGCCGTTGGGGCTGCGCAGGATGCCGCTGTATTCGCCCGGCTTGAGCTTGGCCGCCGCGTCCGCGAACAGGGTGGGCAGGCGCGCAGCCGGCCGCCAGCCCAGGCCGCCGCCCTTGAGGGCGTCCGGCGCTTCGGAAAAGGCCGCGGCCACTTCGGAGAAATCGGCCCCTTTCTTGAGTTCGTCATAGGCCTGCTGGGCCTTGCGCTGACGCTGCGCCAGGCGTTCGGGGGAAGCGTTTTCGGGCACCGTGATCAGGATGTGGGCGAGGTTGTATTCGTCCATGGCCGCCGCGCCGCCTTCCTTCTGCTGCTTCAGCTGGGCGTCGATTTCGCTGTCGCTCACGATCACGCGGTTTTCCACTTCCCGTTCTCGCAGCCGCGTGAGGATGATTTCCTCGCGGATGTCTTCGCGGAACTTGTTCCAGGGCGCGCCTTCCTTTTCCACCACGGTGCGGAACTCCGTGAGGGACATCTTGTTTTCGGAGGCGAGCCGCATCAGGGCCTGGTCGAGCATGCCGTCGTCCACCTTGATGCCGGCATCCTTGGCGAACTGGAGCTGCACGACGT
>JAKBBG010000061.1 GCA_021826025.1 Pseudomonadota bacterium
CTGCATGGGGTCACGTCCATCGTGGACGAAGCCGAATTTGACGCGGAACGCTGGTACCGCATCCTGCAGGAGGAAGGGGTGAGCGTCTGGTATACCGCCCCCACCGCGATCCGCATGCTCATGAAAGCCGGCCCTGAACTGGCGCACGCGCATTCGCGCCCGCGCCTGCGCTTCATCGCGAGCGTGGGCGAGCCCCTCAATCCGGAAGCCGTCTGGTGGGGCCTGGACGCGCTGGGACTGCCGGTCCACGACAACTGGTGGCAAACCGAAACGGGCGGGATCATGATCGCCAATGCGCCGGCTTTCGACATCAAGCCCGGCTCCATGGGCCGGCCCCTGCCGGGCGTCGAGGCGGCCCTGGTGGAGCGGCGCGCCGACGGAAGCATTGCGTTTGTCGAAACCCCGGAACGCCAAGGGGAGCTTGCCCTCAAGCGCGGCTGGCCATCCATGATGCGCGGTTATCTGGGCGAAGAGGCGCGCTATCGCAAGTGTTTTTCCGGGGACTGGTACTTGACCGGGGACCTCGCAAGGCGCGATGCGGACGGTTATTTCTGGTTCGTGGGGCGCAGCGATGACGTCATCAAGTCGGCGGGGCACCTCATCGGGCCGTTCGAAGTGGAAAGCGTCCTGATGGAACATCCGGCGGTGGCGGAAGCGGGTGTCATCGGAAAGCCCGACGAGACCCTGGGCGAGCGGGTGAAGGCTTTCGTCTCCCTCCGTCATGGGTTCGAACCAACTGAATCCCTGCGCCGCGAAATCCTGGGGCATGCGCGCAAGCGCCTGGGGGCGGCAGTGGCGCCCAAGGAGCTCGACTTCCAGGCGTCCCTGCCGAAAACGCGCAGCGGAAAAATCATGCGCCGGCTTCTCAAGGCGCGCGAATTGGGGCTCCCGGAAGGGGACACTTCGGCCTTGGAACAGGGATGACCGCCGTGGATCCCGTCCCCTTCGACAAGGCATTGGCCATTGGCCTGTTGTCGGACATGCTGCGCATCCGGCGCCTGGAGGAGGCGGCTGCCGAATGGTACGGGGCCGGCAAGATTCGCGGTTACCTGCATCTCTACATCGGGCAGGAGGCCGTGGCGGCGGGCGCGGTGCGCTGCCTGTCGCGGGAGGACGACATCGTCGCCACCTACCGGGAGCATGGGCATGCGCTTGTGCGCGGGGTTCCCATGAAAGCCATCATGGCGGAAATGTTCGGCAAGGCGGCCGGCTGTTCGCGCGGGCGGGGAGGCTCCATGCACCTGTTCGATGCGGCCATCCGGTTTTTCGGCGGAAATGCCATCGTGGGCGGCGGTCTGCCGCTTGCCGTCGGCCTCGGCCTGTCCGCCCGGATGCTGGAGGAATCCCGCATTTCAGCCTGCTTTTTTGGAGAGGGGGCCGTGGCCGAAGGGGCCTTTCACGAGTCCATGAACCTGGCGGCCCTCTGGCGGTTGCCCGTCCTTTTTTGTTGCGAAAACAACTTGTACGCCATGGGAACGGCCCTGGAGCGTTCCGAATCGCAGACCGACCTGTGTGCCAAGGCGGAAAGCTACAAGGTCACGGCCTTGCGGGCCGACGGCATGGACGTGGCTTCCGTCCACGAAGTCACCCGGGACGCGCTCGCACGGGTGCGCAGCGGCGCGGGGCCCTGCTTTGTGGAATACCGGACCTACCGGTTTCGGGCCCATTCCATGTTCGACCCCGACCTCTATCGTGACCGTGACGAAGTGGAAGCCTGGAAGAAACGCGGCCCGATCCATACCTTCAGCGCACGCCTCAAGGCTGAGGGGCTGCTCTCTGAAGCGGAGTTTCTGGCACTCGATGCGAAGGCCATGGCCGAAGTGTCGGAAGCCGTGGCATTTGCCGAGGCGGCGCCCTTTGAAGCCGTGGAGGATCTGGCCCGTGACGTGGTGGCGGGGGAGGGCCCGTGAAGACGAGTTACCGCGACGCGTTGCGGGCCGCCCTGCGCGAAGCGCTCGCTGCCGATGCCCGGGTGTTCCTGATGGGCGAGGACGTGGGGAAATACGGGGGTTCCTATGCCGTCAGCAAAGGGTTGCTGGCGGAATTCGGCCCTGAGCGCGTCCGCGACACGCCGCTCTCCGAACTGGGGTTCGTGGGGGCCGGCATCGGCGCTGCATTGGGAGGCTTGCATCCCATCGTTGAAATCATGACGGTGAATTTCAGCCTGCTCGCCATGGACCAGATCGTCAATGGCGCCGCAGCGCTGCGTCACATGTCCGGCGGACAGTTTCATGTACCTCTCGTGATCCGTATGGCCACGGGGGCCGGGCGCCAGCTCGGGGCCCAGCATTCCCACAGTTTCGAAGGGTGGTATGCCCACGTGCCGGGCTTGCGTGTGCTGGCTCCCGCCACCCTGGCCGATGCGCGCGGCATGCTGGCGCCGGCGCTTGCCTGCCCCGATCCGGTGCTTCTTTTCGAGCATGTGCGCCTGTACAACCTGGAAGGCGAGCTGGCGGAGAATCCCGAAGCCTGGCGCTGCGACATCCGCAGCGCGGCCGTTCGCCGGCCGGGCGACGCGGTGAGCCTGATCGCTTACGGCGGCGGCGTGCCGCTGAGCCTGGAGGCTGCGGAAACCCTGGCGGCGGAAGGCATCGATGCGGAGGTGGTCGATTTGCGCGTGTTGCGCCCCCTGGACGGCGAAACCCTGCTTGCTTCGGTGCGCAGGACGCGACGGGCCGTGGTGGTGGACGAAGGGTGGAAAAGCGGGAGCCTGTCGGCGGAAATCGTCGCACGCCTGATGGAAGGCGCGTTCTACGACCTGGACGCTCCGGTCGCGCGGGTATGCAGCGAAGAGGTGCCCATGCCTTACGCGCGGCCGCTCGAAGATGCCGCATTGCCTCAGGCGCACAAGATCGCAGCGGCAGCACGGAAACTGGTGGCAGGGACATGATCGAATTCACGTTGCCGGCCCTGGGGGCCGACATGGAACAGGGCAAGCTTCTGGAGTGGAAAGTGAAGCCCGGCGATGCCGTGGCTCGCGGTCAGGTGGTGGCGGTGGTGGACACGTCCAAGGCGGCCGTGGACGTGGAGATCTGGCAGGCCGGAACGGTGGCCGAACTGCTGGTGCAGCCTGGCGAAACGGTGCCGGTAGGGACGGTGCTGGCCCGACTGCGGGCGCCGGGCGAAAAGGTGCCGGAAGGACCGGCAAGGCGCCGGATATCGCCGGCGGCACGCCAGCGGGCGGCAGCGCTGGGCGTGGATGCGGAATCGCTGCCCGGATCCGGGCCCGAAGGGGCTGTCACCCTGGCGGATGTGGAGCGGGCGGGTGCGGAAAAGCCGTCGCCGGCCCCGGCTCCGGAGCGGATGCCCGACATGCGCCAGGCCATCGGCGCAGCCATGAGCCGGTCCAAGAGGGAAATTCCCCACTATTATCTGAGCGAACCCATTCCCATGGGCCGTGCCCAGTCCTGGCTGGACGCGTTCAACGCCGGGCGGGCGCTGCCCGAGCGGCTTCTGATGGCCGTCCTGCCCATCAAGGCAGTGGCGCTTGCCCTCAAACGGTTTCCGGAACTGAACGGTTTTTACCGCAACGGAACCTTCGAAGCGGGCAGCGGCATCCATGTGGGGGTGGCCATTGCCCTGCGGCAGGGGGGGCTGGTGGCGCCAGCCTTGCACGATGCGGCCGACAAGCCCCTGCCCGCGCTCATGCAGGCGCTTTCGGACCTGGTGCAGCGGGCCCGCAGCGCCTCGCTGCGCAGTTCCGAGCTGTCCGACCCCACCGTGACCGTCACCAACCTGGGTGAGCAGGGGGTGGAGTCGGTTTTCGGCGTGATCTATCCGCCGCAGGTGGCCCTGGTGGGGTTCGGGCGCGTTTCCCCGCAGCCCTGGGTGGAACAAGGCGTCGTTATGCCCATGCCGGTGATGCGGGCCACGCTGTCGGCCGATCACCGGGTGTCCGACGGGCACCGGGGCGCCTTGTTCTTGGCGGAAGTGCGCGAGCGGTTGCAGCACCCGGAAACCCTGTGAGAGAGGTGTGTGGATGAACGACGATTCCCGCTATGCCCAGGTCATTTCACTCTTGCAGGAAATTGCTCCGGAAGTGGAACCGGAGGAACTGGTACGCGATCAGCCCCTGCGCCGCCAGGTGGACCTCGATTCCATGGACTGGCTCAATTTTCTGATCGGCCTGCACCGCGCCTTCGGGGTGGACATCCCGGAATCCGATTACGGCCGGCTTGTCACGCTCGACGATGTGGTCGGCTACCTGCGCCGCAAGGCGGGCTAGGGCTATTCGAAACGGACGAAGTCTTCCGCGAGCGCGAGCGCGCCGTAGCGGTCGATGAGCCCGTCGAGTTCTTCCAGCAGGGTCGCCTCCTCGTCTTCCTCCAGGGCCCCTTCCCCGGTCAGCCGGGAGGCCACTCCCGACATGAGGGCTTCCCGCACGGCGGCAAGGGTTAGCGGAATTTCCGCATAAGTTTCCTCGCCTGCCACGGTTTCGATCACGCGCGACAGGGCTTCGCTCGCCTCATGCTGGACGAATTCGATGGCGGCGGCATGGTCCCCGTACTCCTCGACCAGGGCGTCCAGTTCATCGAGCAGGGACTCGTCCACGTCGAACCGGTGTCGGGCTTCCGATTCGTTGAAAGAAGACGGCAGCATTTCGGCGACGATTCTCCGAACGTCCGACAGCGTGAGCGGCTCTTCGGAATCCAGGTCGTTGCTCAGGCGTTCGATGATTTGAGACAGTTCAGGACTGATGCGCGTGGAAATGTCGATGGGTTGGTGGATCATGATTGTCCTCCGTGGGCAGCGCGGGGCATGAACAAAACTTGCGCTGCCGATTCCAGTGTAGCAGAGGACGCGGTCGGACGTTTTCCGGGCTCCCTGCAGGAACGACGAAAAAGAGCGACAATGAAACTTGTTCTCCCGTGGATGTTTGCCTGTCTGCAAGGTTTCCGTCGGCGGGAAGAGCCAAAGCGAGGCAGCCGATTTTAAGCTTGCCTTAATTGGCATTTCATAACATGAAGAACAAATGACTTGCCTTAGACCCGCCCTGAAAGTGGGCATGCTGTTCTGCCTGTCGGCAGTCATGGGGGTGTCGGCCGTTGCCGGCCCAACGCTGACCCTTGACGACCTGTTGCGCCTGGGGCTTACGGCCAATCCCGCCGTGCTCGCGGCCCGCGACCAGGTGGCTGCTGCGCGCGGCATGGCCGAGGCCGCAAGGGCCTTTCCCAATCCCGAAATCAGCGGCCAGGCGGGGCACGGGGAGGAAAGGGATGTGCCGGACCCCCACGCCGGCCCGGTCTATTCCATCGCCCTCAACCAGCCGCTCGAATATCCCATGGTGCGCGCACCGCGCATCGATGCGGCCGACGCTTCCATGCGGGCGGCCGATGCGGCCCGGCAGTCGTTCGAAAACGATGCCGCTGCCGCCATCAAACTGGCCTATTACGATCTTCTGCGGCGTCAGGCCGAAGCTTCAGCCGCCCAGGAAGACCTGCAGCTCACGCAGCAGATACGCGATAGCATCGCGCTTCGCCACAGCACCGGGGAATCCCCGAAATTCGACCTGATCACGGCCGAGACGGAACTGCTCAATGCCCGTAAAAACCGCGACATGGCGGCCCTGCGCGTGCAGCAGGCGCGGGCCAGCCTGCGCCAGGCCGTGGGCAAGCCGATTCCGGAAGAGGCCCGGGTGGTGGGAGAGCTGCCAAGCAGCGTGACCTTGCCCGCGCTTGAAACGCTGCAGGAAGAGCTGCGTCGCCGCAACCCTGAACTGCAGCGCACGGAAGCGGAAAGCCATGCTGCCGAATCGCGCGTGGACCTTGAGAAAGCCCAGCGCCTGCCGAAGATTTCACTGCTGGCGCAGCACGATGTGGATCCCACCCTGTCTTCCTCACGCGTGGGCATGGCCGTCACGATTCCCATCTGGGACCGGCGTTCCGGCCAGGTCATGCAGGCCCAGGCGGAACTGGCGCGCACCCGCAACCTGCTTGACTCCCAGCGTCTGTCCCTGGGCGAAACCCTGGCGGCGGCCTACGGGCGATTCCAGATTGCGAGCAGCCAGGTGGCGCTGCTCGAGCATGAACTGCTGGCCCAGGCCGCTGCGGCCCAAAAAATCGCCGAAGCCGCCTACCGCTACGGTGAACGGGGCATCCTGGACTGGCTCAATGCCCAGCGCACATACCGTGCGGCACGCAACGAGCTGATCGCGGCGCGTTACGACCTGGCTGCCGTGGTGGTTGAAATCGACCGCATCCGTGCCCAACCCGTTTCCACTATGGCTTCACCTCCGCCATGATCGATTCCCCTGGATCCGCCTCCTTTCTTTCACGTTGGCGGCTCTGGCCGCGATGGCTGCGCTACGGGGCTCCCCTGGCGTTGCTCCTGGTCGCGGCCGGCCTGTGGTATGTCGTGGCAGCCCCGGGGACGCGCCACGCGCCGGCTTCCCCGCCGGCGCCCGATCCCGACGTGATCGATCTGGCTTCAGGCGGGCCGGAAGCCCTGGCGCGGGACTGGAAGGTCAGGATAGAACCGGTACAGGTGTCTCCCTATTCGGAAACCTTGCGGGTCACCGGAAAGGTGGATTTTGACGAGCAGCGGGTGGCCCGCATTGGCGCCAACGTCACGGGACGCGTCATGGACATCATCGCGGCGCCCGGTCAGACGGTGCAGCGTGGGGAGCTGCTGGCCCGCATCAACTCCGCCGAGCTGGGGCAAACCCAACTCGCCTACCTCAAGGCTCGGGCCGCCGACGAGCTGGCCCGCAATGCCTACGAACGAGCCCAGCTGCTGTTCAGGGAAGATGTGATCGCCAAGGCGGAACTGCAGCGGAGGGAGAGCGAAGCGGCCACGGCGCGTGCGGAGCGCAGGGCCATGACCGAGCAGTTGCAGGTTCTCGGCATGACTCCGGCACAGATCGATGCCCTGGGGCAAAGCGGCAAAGTGAACACGCTCTCCTCCGTGGTGGCAAGCATTCCCGGCGTGGTGGTGGAGCGCCACATCGTGCAGGGCCAGGTGGTGCAGCCGGCCGAAGTCCTCTTCACGGTGGCCGACCTTTCCGAGGTCTGGGTGACTGCGCTGGTCCCCGAACGCGATGCGGGGTTGCTTGCGCTCGGACAGAGCATGAAGATCGAAGTTCCGGCGCTGCGCGATGCGCACCTGGAAGGAAAGCTCATTTACGTGGGCGAACTGGTGAGTCCGGACAGCCGCACAGTGCCTGCGCGCACGCGCATCCCCAATCCGGACCGCCGGCTCAAGCCGGGGATGATGGCCACCATGCTGATTGCCGGGAAGCCGGTGGAATCTCCGGTCGTGCCGGCAAGTGCGGTGGTGCATGAGGAAAACAGCGATTTCGTGTTCGTGTCGGAATCCCCCACCCGGTTCCGCCTGACGCCCGTGCAGCTGGGGCCTGAAAGCGGGGGGCTCCTGCCCGTGCTGTCGGGCCTCAAGGCCGGTACGCCGATTGCCGTCGACCAGGCGTTCCACCTGAACAACGAGCGCAAGAAGCGGCTGGGTGGCGGGTGAGGAGAGGCGCCTGAAATGATCCGGCCGCTCATCAACGCCGCCTTGCGCCACCGCGTGGTCACGCTGGTTCTGGCGACGGCGTTGCTGGCGGCAGGGCTTCTCGCCGTTCGCGGGCTTGCGGTGGACGCTTTTCCGGACGTCACCAACGTTCAGGTCCAGGTGGCGGCCGAAGCGCCCGGACGCTCGCCGGAAGAGGTGGAACGGTTCGTGACCGTTCCCATCGAAATCGCCATGACCGGCCTGCCCGGGCTTTCCGAAATGCGGTCGCTCAATCGCAATGGCATCGCGGTGATCACGCTGGTGTTCACCGACGACACCGATGTCTATTTTGCGCGGCAGGTGATACTGGAGCGCCTGATCGAAGTGATGGGACAGATGCCTCCGGGCATCACGCCCGTGCTGGGCCCGGTGACGACGGGCCTGGGGGAAGTGTATCAGTACACCCTGGAGCATCCGTCCGACGGCCAGCGGCCCCTGACCGAAGAGGAACTGACCGAGCACCGCACCATCCAGGACTGGATCGTGCGCCCCATGTTGCGCAACATTCCCGGCGTGGCGGAAATCAACACCATGGGCGGCTATGCCCGGCAGTACCAGGTGCTTGTTTCGCCTGAACTGCTGCGGCACTACCGGATCAGCCTGCAGGACGTCTACCGGGCGCTTGCCCGCAACAATGCCAACTCGGGCGGCGGACAGCTGCCCGTTTACGCCGAGCGCTACCTGATTCGCGGACTGGGTCTCATCAACGACGAGAACGACATCCGCAACATCGTCCTGAAGGAAGTGGGCGGTGTGCCCGTGTTCGTTCATGACGTGGCCGACGTCACCATGGGGACCGAAGCGAGGCAGGGTGCCGTGGTCAAGAACGGCGTCACCGAATCGGTGGCGGGGATCATCCAGATGCAGCGGGGAGGGAATGCGCGGGAAATCGTGCAGCGCATCAAGGAGAAGGTGGCGGACATCAACAGCCGCCACCTGTTGCCGGACGGGCTTCAGATCGTGCCATTCTACGACCGTACCGACTTGGTGGAAGCCGCCCTTTCCAACGTGGCCAAAGTGCTTCTGGAAGGCATCGCGCTGGTCATCGTCGTACTCTACCTGTTCCTGGGAGACGTGCGCTCGGCCATCATCGTGACGGCGACGCTGGTGCTGACGCCATTGCTCACGTTCGTGGTCATGAACCATTACGGCATGAGCGCCAACCTCATGTCCCTGGGAGGGCTCGCGATCGCCATCGGAATCATGGTGGACGGGTCCGTGGTGGTGGTGGAAAACACGTTCGCCCACCTTGGCCGCCGTCTGCGCGAAGGCGTACCGAAAGGCCGGATCGTGCTGGAGTCTGCCCTTGAAGTGGCGACTCCCGTGTTGTTCGGAGTGGGCATCATCATCCTGGTATTCATGCCGCTTCTGTCGTTGCAGGGGATGGAGGGGAAAATGTTTTCGCCGCTCGCCATCACCATCGGCATCGCGCTCACGATTTCACTGCTTCTGTCCTTCACGCTGTCTCCGGCCCTGTGCTCCTACATCCTGAAAGGCGGCGCCGAACAGGACACCCCCGTCGTGGCCCGCCTGCGGAGGCCCTATGAAGCGAGCCTCCAGTGGGCGCTTTCCCACCCGCGCCAGATGGTGGTCTATGCACTGGCAACCCTGGCTGCAAGCTTTGTGGCCTTTACCTTTCTCGGGAAGTCGTTCATTCCGGTCATGAAGGAAGGCGCGCTCACGCCCGTGATCACGCGCGCTGCCAACATTTCCCTGGACGAGTCCGTGCGCATGGAATTTTTCGCGCTCAAACGCATTGTCCAGATACCCGGAGTGGCCATGGCCGTTTCCCGCCTGGGTCGCGGTGCGTCGGCTGCGGATCCGGGGCAGCCCAACGAATCGGACCCCATAGTCACGCTGAAGCCTGCCGGCGAGCGGGAATTGTCCCAGGACGCCATTGCCGACCGAATCCGCGACATCCTCAAAACGTTGCCCGGCGTGGAGTCTTCCATTTCGCAGCCCATTGCGGCACGCGTGGACGAAATGGTGTCCGGCGTGCGTTCCCAGGTGGCCGTGAAGATCTTCGGAGACGACTTGCGGGAACTGCGCGTCCTGGGCGACCAGATCGGGCGGGTGATCAATGAAGTTCCGGGGGCGACGGACCTGCGCATCGAACAGCTGACCGGCCAGAATTACCTGACGTTCGACATTGACCGGGAAGCGATCGCACGTTACGGCCTGAACGTGGAGGACGTGAACGACGTGATCGAAATCGCCGGGGCCGGGAAGGTGGCAACCACCATTTACGAAGGGGAAAAGCGGTTTCCGCTGGCGCTGCGCTACCCCCTGAACCAGCGCGACAGCGTGTCCGCCTTTAGCAGCATCACGCTGACGGCCCCCAACGGAGCCCTGGTGCCCCTGAAGGAAATCGCCAAGATCCGGGTGCTGGACGGTCCGTCACAGATTTCGAGGGAATCCGGAAAGCGCCGGCTGGTGGTGGGCGTGAACGTGACGGGGCGCGACCTGGCCGGTTTCGTGAAGGATGCGCAGGCACGCATTGCGGGTCAGGTCCGGCTGCCGCAGGGATACACGCTGGATTGGGGCGGGCAGTTCGAAAACATGAACAGGGCCATGTCGCGCCTCATGGTCATCATTCCGGTCACGATTGCCGCCATTTTCTTCCTGCTGTTCCTGTTGTTCGACTCGGTGGGCATGGCCGCCCTCATCATTCTGGTGCTGCCGTTTGCCTCCATCGGAGGCATTTTCGGCCTGCTGGTGGCCCGGGAATACCTTTCGGTGCCGGCGGCAGTGGGCTTCATCAACCTGTGGGGTATCGCCGTGCTGAACGGCGTGGTGCTCGTGTCTTTCATCAGGCAGTTGCGGGAAGAGGGGATGCCACTTGCCGAAGCGGTGCAGGAAGGCTGCCGACACCGCTTCCGGCCGGTGATGATGACGGCGAGCGTGGCGATGCTCGCACTCATCCCCATGTTGTTTTCCACCGGCCCCGGGTCCGAAGTGACCCGCCCCCTGGCCGTGGTCGTGATTTCCGGCCTGGTTTCTTCCACAGCGCTGACCCTGCTTCTGTTGCCGGTGTTCTATCCTTATTTCGAGCGTCGCGAGGCGGCGGGGAACAAGGAAGGGCACGGAGATGTTTCTTAGCCGTTCTTCAGGTACCATCCCGTCAGCAGTCCCCGACATATTTCAGCCACGAGGAGCGTTTGCCATGCCACGTTTAACCTGGAGCTCAGCCCTGCTGCTTTCGGGCTTCGCCGCTACGGCCCATGCCGCAACAGGCTATCCCACCGAACTCAAGCTGACGCATCCCGACCAGCGCCGGATCGTGGAAATGGCCGGGAAAACCCTGGAGGCGATGCAGCAGGCCTGTCCGGTATCCATGCTGAATGCGTCCCCCTCCACAGAGGC
>JAKBBG010000008.1 GCA_021826025.1 Pseudomonadota bacterium
CCGTAGGACTGGGCGCCGCTGGTGGTGACGTTGCCGTTGAGCACGGTGGTTCCGGTGGTGCCGGTCACGGTGAGGCTTGTGAGGGGCGTGTTGGCGCCCACGGTGCTGCCGAAGGTGGTGGTGCCGGTGCTGCTGACGGCCAGCGCGGCGTTGCCGTCCACGGCGCCGGTGAAGGTGACGGTGCCGGCGTTGACGGTGGTGTCGGCGCTCAGGGCGGTGGGGCCGTTCACCGCGAGGCTCGAAAGGGTCATGGCGCCGCCGAAGGTGGTGGTGCCGGTGCTGATGATGGCCAGGGCCTTGCCACCGCTTATGTTGCCGCTGAAGGTGACGGCGCTGCTGCCGGCGCTGAGGCTGGCGTTGCCGTTGAGGGTGAGGGGGCCTCCATAGGACTGGGCACCCGTGGTGGTGACGTTGCCGCCCAGCTGGTCGGCGCCGCCGCCGTTGAGGGTGAGGCTCGCGAGGGCGCTGGTGGCGCCGACGGAACTGCCGAACTTGCTGGTGCCGCTGCTGGTGACGGTGAGGCTGTCGGCACCGGATGCGTTGCCGTTCACGGCGCCCGTGAAGGTGACGGCGCCGGCTCCGGCGCTGATCAGGGTGTTGGTGTCGATGGTGAGCGCACCGCCGTAGGACTGGGCGCCATTGGTGGTGACGTTGCCGTTGAGCACGGTGGTTCCGGTGGTGCCGGTCACGGTGAGACTTGTGAGGGGCGTGTTGGCGCCCACGGTGCTGCCGAAGGTGGTGGTGCCGGTGCTGCTGACGGCCAGCGCGGCGTTGCCGTCCACGGCACCGGTGAAGGTGACGGCGCCGGTGCCGGCGTTGACGCTGGTGTTGGCACCCAGGGTGGTGGTGCCGGCCACGGTGACGGCGCTGCTGGCGGTCTTGAGGGTGCTGGCGGCGTTGACGGCGAGATTCCCGCCGTAAGACTGGGCCCCGGTGGTGGTGACGCTGCCACCCAGGGTGGCGTCACCATTCACCGCCAGGCTTGAAAGGGCGGTGCTGTTGCCCACGGCGGCACCGAAGGCGGTGGTGCCGGTGGTGGTGACGGCCAGCGCGGCGTTGCCGTTCACGGTGCCGTTGAAGGCGACGTTGCCGGCGCCGGCGTTGACGGTGGTGTTGGCGCCCAGGGTGGCGGCGCCGGTGACGGTGACGTTGCTGCCGGTGGTGGCAAGCGTGCTGAGCGCATTGACGCTGAGCTTGCCGCCGTAGGACTGGGCGCCGCTGGTGGTGACGCTGCCGTTGAGCACGGTGGTTCCGGTGGCGCCGGTCACGGTGAGGCTTGTGAGGGGCGTGTTGGCGCCCACGGTGCTGCCGAAGGTGGTGGTGCCGGTGCTGGTGACGGTGAGGCTGTCGGCGCCGGGTGCAGCACCATCCACCGCACCCGTGAACGTGACGGCGCTGCTGCCGGCGCTGAGGGTGGCGTTGCCGTTGAGGGTGAGAGGGCCTCCATAGGACTGGGCACCCGTGGTGGTGACGTTGCCGTTGAGCACGGTGGTTCCGGTGGCGCCGGTCACGGTGAGGCTTGCGAGGGGGGTGTTGGCGCCCACGGTGCTGCCGAAGGTGTTGGTGCCGGTGCTGCTGACGGTCAGGGCGTATTTGCCGTCGACCATGCCGTTGAACGCGATGTTTCCGCTGCCGGCGGACACGGTGGTGGCCGCGGCCAGGGTCACGTTTCCGTCGAACGCGATGTCCCCGTTGGTGGTGGAAACCCCGGCCTTGAGGGTGGTGCCCGACGAGGGGCCGGCCGCGGGGTTACCGCCGGCCCCTTCGAACGTGATGCCCACGCCGCTGCCGGTCATGGCGATCGGGGCGTTGACCGCAATGGACGTGCTTGCGGCCAGCACCACGTTGGAGGCGGCAGCATTGATCGTGGCGTTGCCCAAGGTGAGGGTGCTGGTGGTGTCCGTGGTGCTGGCGGCCTGGGCCAGCGTTCCCGTGCCGGTCGTGCCCACCGTGATGGTGGCTGGATCGAGCAGCCAGGTGCCGGCGCTGCCGCGGGCCGCGCGCGTGTCGACGCTGGCCTGGCCGTCCACCTGCAGGCGGTTTTTGCCGGAAGTTTCCACGAAGCCGCCGTTGCCCCCGTGCGCACCTCCTTGCGCACTGACCGATCCTCCGAAGCGCGTGTTGTTGTCGGACCAGATCACCACGGTCCCGCCATTGCCGGTGTCGATGGCGTTGGCGGCAAACCGGGCGCCTTGCATGACGGTGGTGTCCGACGCATTGTATTCGGGCCCCGCGCCGTGAACGTTGCCGCCCACCAGAATGGTTCCGCCCCCGCTCTGACCCGACGCGGTGATGACCGAATTGGGGCCGACTTCAATTCGGTCGCCCAGGAGGGTGGCGCTGCCCCCGGTGCCGTTGGCGTTGCTGACGTCGAGGGTTCCGCTGTTGGAGGTGGTGCTGCCGGACAGTGTCCCCCCGTCGAGCAGGATCCGCCCGTTCCGGTTCACCACGCCCTGCGCTTCGATGACCCCGCTGTTGTTGACCACCGATGCGAGCACGGTGCCGGCGGCACGGGCGGTCATGATGACGGTGCCGCCGTCGGCCTGGATCAATTCGCCGTTCTGGGCCAGTGCGTTGAGCACGGCCTGGTCCACCTGGACCCGGGTGAGGCTGTCGCCGGCAAAATCGAGGGTGACCTGGTTGCCCGCCGCCAGGGCGACGGTCCCCAGCCTGGCCGAAATGGTGCCCTGGTTTGATACCTGTCCGCCGAGGAGGGCGATGAAGCCGCCGTCAGCCGCCGAGAGATGCCCCTGGTTCAGGATGCTGCCCGGGGTGCCGCGGCCGGTGAACGTGCGCCTGCCCGCCAGAAAATCCGCATCGGAAATGTCCAGCGTCGAAGCGATCAGCCCGCCGACCGTGACCTGGGCTGAAGGGCCGAAGAGAACCCCGTTGGGATTGACCAGGAAGATTTGGCCGTTGGCAGTGAGGTGGCCGTAGATTTGGGAAGGGTTGGAGCCCAGCACCCGGTTGAGCGCCACTGCGCCGGGTCCCGGCTGCAGGAAGTTGACCGACTCCCCGGAGCCGATGCTGAACCCCTGCCAGTTGACGATCAAATTCTGGCTGGATTGCTGAACCGTCAGGGTGTTGCCGCTTTGGGCGATGGATCCCTGGCCCGCGCCCACCTGGCCCCCGGTCGGCAAGGCGAAGGAAAGCGGGTTGACGAGCAGGCACGCCACCAGGCCCAGGAGCGACAGCGCCAAGCGCCGGCTTCCCCCAATCCGGGGATCCCGGCGGCTGGCCGTGCGTTTGCCGTGGCTTGCCGCGTTTTCGGAAACCGCGACGAACGTCCCGCGAGCGTCGCTCCAGAGGGTCCGGTAGACGCGGTTCACGATCAGAACCCCTGGGTGAGCTGGGCCCAGACGGTGGGCCTGCGTTCAGGCGCCGAAGTCGGGGCATCGCCCGTGCGCCAGGCAAAGTAGGTGAGCACGCTGAGGTTGCGGCGGTTTTTCCAGGCGGCACCCAGGCCCAGGCCGGACAGGCTGCGCTGGTTTACGGCATCGGCCGCAATCGGGGTGTGGTTGATGCGTGCGGTACCCCCATCTGCAAACCCGGATAGCTCGATGAATTCGTCCAGGGCATAGCGCATTTCCAGGGTGCCAAGCCAGGCGTCATCGGACATGGCTTCCCCGACGGGATAGGCGCGGACGCCGGTGGGGCCTCCCATGGAAAACTTTTCGGACATGTCCAGGTTGGTGCTGGCAAGCTGCCCGGACAATGCGCCGTAGAATGCCCAGCGCCCCTCCAGGGGCCATAGTTGCGAGCCGCTGCCGTTGGCTTTGAAATAGGTGCCTGCCGTATGGTAGGCGGCCTGGTCCACGACGGCGCTGACCGGATCGAGCGTCAGCCGTCCGGACGTGACGCTGGCGTTCCAGAAGGTCGTCGCGCCTTGCACGGATTTAAGGCTTCCGTTGAGCCCCAGATTGGCGACATTTTCGACTTTGGCGTCCGAGCCGGATGTGCTGTCGATGAAGTCCCGCAGGATGCGGCGGTCCACGTCAAAGGTCAGGGTGCTGTTGTCGAGCCTGCTGCGCGTCAGGGGCTGACTGGCGTACAGGCTGGTGATTTCGGCCGAACCGTGCGCCCGCAGGGGGGCGAAATCCAGGCCCAGGGCATATTTGAGATCGGCGTAGGCCAGGCCCAGTCGCGTGCCGGAGCTGCCGGCGGGCAGATCGTAGGCCAGGCGCCCAAACTGGGTGCCGCCGAATTCCGATCCCATGCCGTACAGGTTCAGGCGGTCGCCCTGGCCCAGGGGGCTTGCCCAGTCCACATTCGCGGACGTTCGCCAGGAGCCGGTGTAGCGGTTGCCCCAGTCGTCGATGCCGGCGCTTCCGCTGACGGCCGGCGTCTGGGCGGCCGTGACCGCCAGATCGGAAGTGCCCGTCCCGACTCCCGGTTGCAGGGTCGAACTGATGGCGGCACCGGGAAGGTCGCTCAGCAGCAGCAGCTGCTGTTCCAGCAGCCCCGCTTCCACCGGCTGCCCGCTTTTGAGCGGCTGCAGCAGGCGTTCCAGGGCGCTGTCGGATATCCGGGATTGGTTGTCCAGACGGATTTTTCCGTAACGGCCTTCCAGTACGGCGATTTCCAGCGTGCCTTCGGTCACGTCCTGGGCGGGAATGTAGGCGCGTGCGAGCAGATAACCGCGCTTGCGGTAGTAGTCCGTGATGCGGGCGGCCAGGCCGTTCAGCGCCTCGAGGGTCAGGGTTTGGCCGGGCGCATCCCGGACCAGCGCCAGCAACTCGCTTTCGGGGAACACGGTATTGCCGGTGATCACGATGCGTTTGACGGCGATGCGCTGCTGCAGGTCGCCGCGAAACGGCGGGCGTTCTGCACCGGGTGGGGATGGCACCGGGTTGGTCGTTGCGGGTGCGGGTGGCGGGGGGATGGGCGAAGGCACCGTCTTCAGGATTTCGCCGGCCCCCGGAGCGACGGGGGCGGCGCTGGCCAGAAATGCCAGGCCGATGCAGGACATTCCGAAAAACAGGCGAAACGCTGATGCTGGACCGTCGGGAAAGAGAGGCGAGGTTTTTTTGTCCAACATGCGGTTTTCACCGGAACAAAATTTTGACGAAAACTTTTTCGGCCCCCTTCCCTTACGCCCCTGGCGATAAAGCAATAAGTTAAAAAAGTTATAATTTCCTAACAAATCCTTAACATCCTGTAGGAAAACTATAACATTTTCTGGCAGGGCGGTTCGCGCCCCGTTTGTTTTGGAATGAGTTAAAAAACGT
Organism: Pseudomonadota bacterium; assembly: GCA_021826025.1. Taxonomy (GTDB): domain Bacteria; phylum Pseudomonadota; class Gammaproteobacteria; order Burkholderiales; family Ferrovaceae; genus JAKBAT01. The sequence goes on from JAKBBG010000008.1 coordinate 5,229, forward strand.
TAAATCCGCCTGTCCGGCGGGTCAGATCGGGCCCGAAAAATGCAGCAGAATCCAGCCCAATGCCACGGCTATGCCGAGAAACCCCATCGAAAAGTAGTGAAACTGCAGCCAACTGCTGCGATCTTTTGCCATCCGCAAGGCGATCAGGTTGGCCAGAGATCCCACTGCCGTGCCAAATCCTCCCGCGTTGACAGCAAAGGCGAGCAGCGGGCCTGCCGGCAGCCACGGGGTGAGCAGGATCGTGGCCGGAACGTTGCTGATCACCTGCGAGACGGCAATGGCCGTGAGGTAGTCCCGCAGGGCGCCTGCCTGCGCCAGGGGGTCGAGCAGGGGCTTGAGGAGGGCCGCATCGGTGAGCAGCCGGATGTCCACGAACATCAGCAGGAATACGGCGATCAGGCTCCAGTCCGCTTCCGCCAGCAGGCGCGCACGGATCCAGGCGACGGCGGCGAGCAGGGCGGCAAGCCCCCAGGCCGGCTCGCCCCATTCCACGGCGGCCACAAAAAGGACGTAAAGCACTGCACAGGCCCAGAACAGCGGACGGTTCCAGTCCGCAGGCGTTTCGGGCAGCCTGATCCGGATCGGCCGGTTCGGGAATGAACCGGCGGCCAGAACCAGCAGGAGCGCGGTGAGCAGCAGCGCAAGGGGCGCCATCATGGCCGTGAAGGCCAGGAAGGAGCGATGGGAAAGCTGCCAGAGCAGGATGTTCTGGGGGTTGCCGATGGGCGTGAGCATCGACCCGGCGTTGACGGCGAGCGCTTCGAAAATGACCAGGCGCGCGATGGGCAGGCCTGCCAGGTTTCGCAGGCTCAGGGTGAGCGGGACCATGACGAACAGGGCGATGTCGTTGGTGAGCACGGTGGACAGGAGGGCGGCGGCGCCGGTGAGGAATAGGGCGAGCGGCCGTTCGCGCGTGAGGCGGTTGAGGATGTGCCGTCCGAGATGGTCGAAGGCGCCGCTCAGCTCAATGCCTTTGGTGAGCACGAGCAGGCCCGAGAGGGTCAGCAGGGTGGGCAGGTGGACGCTTTGCCAGGCACGCTCCGGCGTGACGGGATGAAAAAGGGCCAGCAGCGTTCCGGCCAGCGCGAGGACATGGAGCAGGCGGTCTTTCAGGAAATGGCCCAGGAAAAGCCGGGCGGAGGCGGGCAGTGCGGTCATCTCGGGTCGGTGGCGAAAATAATGAAATTCAGGATCGTTTCCCGATTTCTCCTGTAAAATACCCGGTTCTCCCGTTCCTGTGCAGGATTCATCATGACTTCAGTCCCTGTTTCGATCGGACATTTCATCGACGGCCGGCCTGTGGCCGGTGCCGGAGGACGCACCTCCGACGTGTTCAATCCCGCCACGGGAGCCGTTTCGGGGCGTGTTTCCCTCGCTTCGGAAGGGGAGGTGGCGGCCGCCGTCGCGTCCGCCAAGGCGGCCTTTCCGGGCTGGGCTGCCACGTCGCCCCTGCGCCGGGCCCGCATCCTGTTCAAGTTCAAGGAACTGATCGAACGCCACCACGATGAACTGGCGGCCCTCATCACCGCCGAACACGGCAAGGTGTTCACCGATGCACGCGGCGAAGTGATCCGGGGCCTGGAAGTGGTGGAATATGCCTGCGGCATTCCCGAACTGCTCAAGGGGGAATATACCGAACAGATCGCCACCGGGGTGGACGGCTGGACCGTGCGCCAGCCCCTCGGGGTCTGTGCAGGCATCACGCCGTTCAACTTTCCGGTCATGGTGCCCCTGTGGATGCTGCCCATGGCCATCGCCTGCGGCAACACGTTCATCCTCAAGCCGTCCGAACGCGACCCTTCGCCCAGCCTGCTGCTGGCCCGGCTGCTGAAGGAAGCCGGACTGCCCGACGGCGTGTTCAACGTGGTGCAGGGCGACAAGGCCGCGGTGGACGCGCTGCTGCACCATCCGGACGTGGACGCCGTGAGCTTCGTGGGTTCCACGCCCATCGCCCAGTACATTTACAGCACCGGTGCGGCCCGGGGCAAGCGGGTGCAGGCGCTGGGCGGCGCCAAAAACCACATGGTGGTGATGCCCGACGCCGACCTCGGCCAGACCGTGGACGCCCTCATGGGCGCCGCCTACGGCTCGGCCGGGGAACGCTGCATGGCGATTTCGGTGGCCGTGGCGGTGGGCGACGTGGCCGACCGTCTGGTGGCGGCCCTCGAGCCGCGCGTGCGCGCCCTCAAGGTGACGGAAGGCATGGACCTGGCCGCGGAAATGGGCCCCGTGGTGACCGCGGCGCATCGCGACAGGATCGTGGGGTACATCGAAGACGGCGTGAAAGCCGGCGCCACATTGCGGGTGGACGGCCGCGGGTTTTCGGTGCCCGGCTTTGAAGGCGGGTTCTTCCTGGGCGGCACGCTGTTCGACCACGTGACGCCGGACATGCGCATTTACCGCGAGGAGATTTTCGGGCCGGTGCTGTGCGTGGTGCGCGTGCCGGATTTCGCGAGCGCGCTCAGGCTCGTCAACGACCACGAGTTCGGCAACGGCACGGCCATTTTCACCCGGGACGGCGGCACGGCGCGCGAATACGTGTCGCGCGTGAGAGTGGGCATGGTGGGGGTGAACGTGCCCATTCCCGTGCCCATGGCGTTCCACAGTTTCGGCGGATGGAAGCACAGCCTGTTTGGAGACCACCATGCCCACGGTCCGGAAGGCGTGCGCTTCTACACGCGCCAGAAGGCCGTGACCCAGCGCTGGCCGGCCAGCATCGAAGCGGGCGCCCAGTTCGCCATGCCCACCCACAAGTAAGGACCTCAGGCCCCATGCATCCCCAGCTCAACATCGCCATCAAGGCAGCCCGCCGCGCCGGCACCCTCATCAACCGGGCGGCGCTCGACATCGACCGGCTCACCGTGACCAAGAAAGGGCCGGCGGATTTCGTGTCCGAAGTGGACCGGATGGCGGAGGCCGCCATCATCGGCGTCCTGCGCGAAGCCTATCCGGACCACGCCTTTCTCGGCGAGGAAGGCGGCGCCGTGGGCGAATCGGAATTCCAGTGGATCATCGACCCGATCGACGGCACCACCAATTTCCTGCACGGCTTTCCGGTGTACTGCACGTCCATCGCCCTGGCCCACAAGGGCGTGGTGACCCAGGCCGTGATCTACGATCCGGTGCGCAACGACCTGTTCACGGCCACCCGCGGCAGCGGCGCGTTCCTCAACGACCGCCGCATCCGCGTGAGCCAGGAAACCCGCATGGAAGATGCGCTCATCGGGTCGGGCTTTCCCTTCAGCAGCATGGAACACCAGGAACGTTACCTGCGCATGTTCGCCGAAGTGATGCGCAAAACCGCCGGCATCCGCCGCCCCGGCTCGGCGGCCCTCGACCTTGCCTGCGTGGCGGCCGGACGCTATGACGGTTTCTGGGAACTGGGCCTCAAGCCCTGGGACATGGCGGCGGGCACCCTGCTCATCCAGGAAGCCGGCGGCCTCGTGTCCGACCTCGAAGGCGAAGACCGTTTCCTGCAAACGGGCCACGTGGTGGCCGGCAATCCCAAGATTTTCGCGCAGCTGCTGCCCATGGTGGCGCGCGCCTGAAGAAACGGCGCCATGTTCGACCGCATCCGCATCGTCCTGTGCGAAACCACCCACCCCGGCAACATCGGGGCCGCTGCGCGGGCCATGAAAACCATGGGCCTGTCGACGCTCGTGCTGGTGTCGCCCAAAACGTTTCCGGATGACCAGGCGACGGCCATGGCGTCGGGTGCGGACGACCTGCTCGCGTCGGCCGTGCGCTGCGACACCCTTGCCCAGGCGCTTGCCGGCACCACCCTGGCGGTGGGCCTGACGGCACGCCGGCGCGACCTGTCCCATCCCATGGTGCCGTTGCGCGAGGCTGCGCTGCAGGCGGCGCAGGAAGTCCGGGAAGGCGCGGTGGCCCTCGTCTTCGGCACTGAAATGTCGGGCCTTTCCAACGCGCAGCTCGACGCCTGCCAGCTGCTCGCGAACATTCCGGCGGACCCGTCCTTCAGTTCCCTCAACCTGGCAGCCTCCGTGCAGGTGGCGGCCTACGAGTTGCGCCAGGCCCTGTTGCAGGACCGCGGCGCATCGGGCCGGGATCACCCGCTCGCGACCCATGACGAGATGGAAGGGTTTTACGCGCATCTGGAGCGGGTGCTGCTGGGCAGCGGCTTTCTCGACCCGGCCCATCCCGGCCGGCTCATGACGCGGCTGCGCCGCCTCTTTGCCCGCTCCCGCGTCGAACGCGAGGAAGTGAGCATCCTGCGTGGTATCCTGAAAGCCCTGTATCCGGCCGATGACGGCTCATCGCGCCCGTTTGGAAAGGAATCCTGATGCTGGAGCGAATCCGCGAACAGATCGACATCGTGTTTGAACGCGACCCGGCGGTGCGCAGCCGCTGGGAAGTGATATCCCTGTACCCGGGATTTCATGCGGTGCTCCTTCACTGGCTCGCCCACGGGCTCTGGCAGCGCGGCTGGAAATGGCTGGGCCGGTTCGTGTCGCAATGCTCGCGCGGGCTGACCGGCATCGAAATCCACCCCGGCGCGATCCTGGGCCGGCGCGTGTTCATCGACCACGGCATGGGCGTGGTGATCGGGGAGACGGCGGAAGTGGGGGACGACTGCACGCTCTACCAGGGCGTCACCCTGGGTGGAACCTCCTGGAACAAGGGCAAGCGCCATCCCACCCTGGGCCCGAAAGTGATCGTGGGGGCCGGCGCCAAGATCATCGGTCCGATTTACGTGGGCGAAGGCGCCAAAGTCGGGTCCAACGCGGTGGTGGTCAAGCCGGTGCCGCCGGGCGCCACGGTGATCGGCATTCCCGGACGCGTGGTGGAGGACGAGCATCACCAGCCGGCCAAAACCGATGCCCGCTTCACCGCCTACGGGCCCACGGACGACGACAAGGACCCCCTGGTCCTGGCCGTGCAGCAGCTCATGCAGCAAAACGACGCGCTGGCTGAGCGGGTGCGCGAACTTTCCGACGACTTGTCGGCTCTCAAGGAAGAGCACGGACTGAACAGACAGGAGAACTGAATCATGGCTGTAACATTGACTGCCGCCGCAGCCCAGCAGGTGCGGCAATCGCTTTCCAAACGGGGCAAAGGGGTGGGCCTGCGCCTGGGGGTCAAGCAATCCGGCTGTTCGGGGCTGGCCTACGTGGTGGACTATGCGGACGAAGTGCGGCCCACGGATGCGCGGTTCGAAAGCGACGGGGTCCTCGTGCTGGTGGATGCGCAGCAGCTCCAGTACCTGGACGGTACGGAAGTGGATTACCGGCGCGAAGGGCTCAATGCGGCCTTCAAGTTCAACAACCCGAATGTCACGGACGCCTGCGGCTGCGGCGAAAGCTTCACCACCCGTCCTGCCGCCTGACCCGTTTTTCCGGTTTGTCCTCCGTGAAGCTGCCGTTGCCTGAAGGCTCGGCAGACGCCCTGCTCCTGGCGCGCCTGTCCGAAACCCGCGGCCCCCTGGTGATCCTGACCGAGTCTGCCGCAGAAGCGCAGCGGTTGCTGGAAGAAATCCAGTGGTGGGCTCCCGGACGGTCCGTGCACCTGCTGCCGGACTGGGAAACCCTTCCCTACGATCATTTTTCGCCGCACCAGGATCTCGTGTCGGAGCGGCTGTCCACCCTCTGGGAATTTTCCCGCGGTCGCTGCGACATTGCCGTGGTGCCCATGGCCACCGCCCTCTATCGCCTGCCGCCGGTGAGCTTCCTCGCCGCGCGCACGTTCCAGATCCGCAAGGGGCAGACGCTCGACCTGGACGCGTTCCGGGCCCAGATGACCACGGCGGGCTATGCCCACGTGACCCAGGTGGTGAAGCCGGGGGAATATTGCGTGCGCGGCGGCCTGATCGACCTGTTTCCCACGGGCAGCGCCGTGCCGTTTCGCATCGACCTGCTGGACACCGACGTGGAAACGCTGCGCACCTTCGATGTGGACACCCAGCGCACCCTGTATCCGGTGCCCGAAATCCGGCTGCTGCCGGCACGCGAGTTTCCGCTGGACGAAGCCGGCCGAACGCGCTTTCGCGAGAATTTCCGCGAACGCTTCGAAGGCGATCCGTCCCGCTGCGCCCTCTATCGCGACGTGGGCAACGGGCTCGCGCCCGGGGGGATCGAATATTACCTGCCGCTGTTTTTCGAAGGCTGCGATACCCTGTTCGACTACATTCCGCCCGACGCCACCCTCTGCCTGCATCGGGACACCCTTTCCGCCATCCAGTCCTTCTGGCAGTCCACCAAGGCGCGCTGGAACATGCTCAAGGGCGACCGCGCCAATCCCGTGCTCGATCCGGGCGAATTGTTCCTGACCGAAGACCAGTGCCTCGGGCTTCTGGCGCGCCACCCCCAGATCAAGCTCCAGGGCGGGATTGCCGCGGACGGGGAAGTGCCGGCGTTGGTCGCGGAACCCCTGCCGCCGGTGGAGCTGGTGCGGCGGGCCGAGCCGCCCATCGAAAAGCTGGCTGCGTTCACGCGCGCCTTCGAGGGGCGGGTGCTGCTGGCGGCGGAAAGCCTGGGGCGGCGCGAAACCATCGCCCGCATGCTGGAGGAGTTCGGCTATCGCACGGAGGCGGTGGATTCCTGGCAGGCCTTTGCGCAGGGGCGGATGCCGGTGGCCATCGTCGCAGCCCCCCTGGCCTCCGGCTTCGTCCTGCCGCAGGAAGGACTTGCGGTCGTCACCGAGTCCGACCTGTACAAAAGCCAGGTGCGCCAGTCGCGCCGGCGCGACAAAAGCGCGCGCGGCAGCGCAGACACCCTGCTCAAGGACCTGTCCGAAGTGCGCGTGGGCGATCCGGTGGTGCACGTGGACCACGGCATCGGACGGTTTCTGGGCCTCGTCACGCTGGATTCCGGCGAAGGGACGACGGAATTCCTGCACCTGCAGTACGCGGGCGACGACACGCTCTACGTGCCCGTGTCCCAGCTGCACCTGATCGGCCGCTATACGGGGGGGCCGAGCGAAAGCGCGCCCCTGCACAAGCTGGGCAGCGGACAGTGGGAAAAGGCCAAGCGGCGCGCGGCCACCCGTGCGCGCGACACCGCGGCCGAACTGCTCGACCTGTACGCCCGCCGCGCGGCGCGCCAGGGATACGCCTTCCCCATCCGGGAACAGGATTACGAAGCCTTCGCCGCGGGGTTCGATTTCGAGGAAACGCCGGACCAGGCCGCCGCCATCGAAGCCGTCATGACGGACATGCGTTCGGGCAAGCCCATGGACCGCCTCATCTGCGGCGACGTGGGCTTCGGGAAGACCGAAGTGGCCATGCGCGCCTCGTTCCTCGCCGTGAGCGCAGGCAAGCAGGTGGCCATCCTGGTGCCCACCACGCTGCTCGCCGAACAGCATTACCAGAACTTCTGCGACCGTTTCGCCGAATGGCCCGTGAAGATCGCCGAACTGTCGCGCTTCCGTTCGGGCAAGGAAATGGAAGCCACCCTCGAAGGGTTGCGCAGCGGCAGCATCGACATCGTCATCGGCACCCACAAGCTGATTTCCGAGTCGGTGCGGTTTGCCCAGCTGGGGCTCGTCATCATCGACGAGGAGCACCGCTTCGGCGTGCGCCAGAAGGAGCGCCTCAAGGCCCTGCGCGCCGAAGTGGACGTGCTCACCCTGACCGCCACGCCCATTCCGCGCACGCTGGCCCTTTCCCTCGAAGGGTTGCGGGATTTTTCCGTGATCGCGACCGCCCCCCAGAAGCGGCTCGCCATCAAGACCTTCGTCTACCCCCAGTCGGACAGCCTCATTCGCGAAGCGGCCCTGCGCGAGCTCAAGCGCGGCGGGCAGCTCTACTTCCTGTACAACGAAGTGGACACCATGGACAACATGCGCGACCACCTCGCGCGCATCCTTCCGGAAGCGCGCATCGCGGTGGCCCACGGGCAGCTGCGCGAGCGCGAGCTCGAGCGCGTGATGCGCGAGTTCTACCAGCAGCAGGCGAACCTGCTGCTATGTTCCACCATCATCGAAACGGGCATCGACGTGCCCACGGCCAACACCATCCTGATCCACCGCGCGGACCGGTTCGGGCTCGCCCAGCTGCACCAGTTGCGCGGGCGGGTGGGCCGCTCCCACCACCAGGCCTACGCCTACCTGCTCACCCCCCCTCCGGACGCGCTCACGCCGGCGGCGCAGAAACGGCTGGAAGCGATCCAGATGATGGAGGAACTGGGGTCGGGGTTTTTCCTCGCCATGCAGGACCTGGAAATCCGCGGGGCCGGCGAAGTGCTGGGCGAATCCCAAAGCGGCGACATCCAGGAAGTGGGTTTCGGGCTCTATACCGACCTGCTCAACCAGGCGGTCAAGGCCCTCAAGGCCGGGCAGGACTGGGACCTGGAAGCGCCGCTGGACGTGGCCACCGAAATCAACCTGCACGCGCCCGCGCTGCTGCCCGACGGCTATTGCGGCGACATCCGGGAGCGCCTCGTGCTCTACAAGCGGCTCGCCAACTGCGATTCGGAGGAGGCCCTGGACGGGTTGCGGGAAGAGCTGATCGACCGTTTCGGGCTGCTGCCGGAACCGGCCCGGGTGCTGCTGGAATGCCACCGGCTGCGGCTGGCGAGCCAGGCATTGGGGGTCCAGAAGGTGGATGCCACGGGTGAGGCCATCGTGATCCAGTTCGGGCGCCACACCCCCCTGGAGCCGCAGGACGTGATCCTGCTGCTGCAGTCCCACCGCGATTTCCGCCTTTCGGGTCCGGACCGCCTCAAGGTGCTGCGCCAGGGCGCGGACCCCATGGCGCGCGCGGCCCAGGTGCGGGACGTGCTGGGAACCCTGACGGCCGCCGCGAAGCGCAGCCCCTGAACGTTCAGGCGTTGACGGGGATTTTCCCGATCTTCACGCGCCATTCCGCCGGCCCCGTTTCGTGCACGGAGTTTCCCTGGGAATCCACCGCCACGGTGACCGGCATGTCCTTCACGTCGAATTCGTACACCGCTTCCATGCCCAGCTCGGGGAAGGCCACCACGCGCGAGCCGCGGATGGCCTTGGACACCAGGTAGGCGGCTCCGCCCACCGCGATCAGGTAGACCGAACGGAACCTGCGGATGGCCTCGATGGCGACGGGCCCCCGCTCCGCCTTGCCCACCATGCCGAGAAGGCCGGTTTTCTCGAGCATCATGGCCGTGAACTTGTCCATGCGGGTGGCGGTGGTGGGCCCGGCGGGTCCCACCACTTCGTCGCGCACCGGGTCCACGGGGCCCACGTAGTAAATGAAGCGGTTGGAGAAATCGAGACCCGGCGGCAGGGGTTCGCCGTTCGCGAACAGGTCGGCGATGCGTTTGTGGGCCGCATCCCGTCCGGTGAGCAGCTTGCCCGACAGCAGCAGGGTTTCGCCCGGTTTCCAGGTTTGTACGTCGGCTGCCGTGACCGTGGCGAGATCCACGCGCCGCGCGCCGGGCGACGCGTGCCAGGTGACCTGCGGCCAGTCGGACAGGGCGGGCGGCTCGAGCGCGGCAGGTCCCGAGCCGTCCAGTACGAAATGGGCATGGCGCGTGGCGGCGCAGTTGGGAATCATGGCCACGGGCAGGGATGCCGCATGGGTGGGATAGTCCAGGATCTTCACGTCGAGCACGGTGGACAGACCTCCCAGGCCCTGGGCGCCGATGCCCAGCGCATTCACCTTGTCGAACAGTTCGATGCGCAGCGCCTCGATGCGGTTTTGCGGACCGCGCGCCTTGAGCAGCGCCATGTCGATGGGTTCCATCAGGGCTTCCTTGGCCATCAGCATGGCCTTCTCGGCCGTGCCGCCGATGCCAAGCCCCAGCATGCCCGGCGGGCACCAGCCCGCGCCCATGGTGGGGACGGTTTTGAGAACCCAGTCCACGATGGAATCGGACGGGTTGAGCATGACGAACTTGGCCTTGTTTTCCGAGCCCCCGCCCTTGGCCGCCACGGTCACGTCCAGGCGGTCGCCCGGGACCAGCGACACGTGCAGGACGGCCGGCGTGTTGTCGCGGGTGTTGGCCCGCTTGCCGGCCGGATCCGCCAGAATGGATGCCCGCAGCGGGTTGTCTGGATTGAGGTAGGCGCGCCGGACGCCTTCGTTGACGGCGTCTTCGAGGGTGCCCGACAGTTCGAAACGCACGTCCAGGCCCACCTTGAGGAACACGTTGACGATGCCGGTGTCCTGGCAGATGGGCCGGCGGCCTTCGGCGCACAGGCGGGAATTGGTGAGGATCTGGGCGATGGCGTCGCGCGCGGCGGGCGACTGTTCCTGTTCGAAGGCGGCACCCAGGGCCTGGAGGTAATCGGCCGGATGGTAGTAGGAAATGTACTGCAGGCTGTCCGCGATGCTTTGGACGAGGTCCTTTTCGCGAATGGTGGTCACGGCAAACTCCCGGGAAAGTACGGTCCAGAATGCCACTCTACCAGAACGGCGGGGGCCTGCGGCAGGCGCCATGCCTGCGGCGGACAGGGGCTATAATGTCGGTTCCCGGCTTGTCTCAAGGGCCCGGAGGCTCATTACACCAAATAAATTGAGAGGGAGGTTCCATGTCCACCGAAGCATTGCTGCAGGAAAACCGGTTGTTCCCCCCCGCACCCGAGTTTGTCGCCCAGGCCAACGTTTCCGGCATGGCGGCCTACCAGGCCCTGTGCGACGAAGCCCGTCGCGACCCGGACGCGTTCTGGGGCCGGCTTGCGCGGGAGACCCTGCACTGGCACCGTCCCTTCACCCGCGTGCTGGACGAAAGCGATCCCCCTTTCTACAAATGGTTTGAAGACGGCCTCACCAACGCGTCCTACAACTGCCTGGACCGCAACATCGCCCTGGGCCTGGGCGGCAAGACCGCGCTCATTTTCGAGGCGGACGATGCCAGCGTGACCCACGTCACCTACCAGGAGCTCTACCACCGCGTCTGCCGGTTCGCCAACGGCCTGAAAAGCCTTGGCATCAGGAAGGGGGACCGGGTCGTCATCTACATGCCCATGTCGGTCGAAGGCGTGGTGGCCATGCAGGCCTGCGCCCGCATCGGTGCCACCCATTCCGTGGTGTTCGGCGGGTTTTCCGCAAAATCCCTGCAGGAGCGCATCGTGGACGTGGGCGCCTGCGCCCTCATCACCGCCGACGAGCAGTGCCGCGGCGGAAAGTTCCTGCCCCTCAAGGCCATCGTGGACGAAGCGCTCGCCCTGGGCGGCTGCGACGCCCTGAAACACGTCGTCGTCTACCGCCGCACCGGCAATCCCGTTTCCTTCGGCGCCCCCAGGGACCGCTGGATGCACGAGGTGGAAGCAGGCCAGCCCGACACCTGCGATCCCGAATGGGTGAGCGCCGAACATCCCCTGTTCGTGCTGTACACGTCGGGGTCCACGGGCAAGCCCAAGGGCGTGCAGCACGCCACCGGCGGCTACCTGCTGTGGGCCGCCCTCACCATGAAATGGTCGTTCGACATCAAGCCGCAGGACGTGTTCTGGTGTACGGCGGACATCGGCTGGGTCACGGGCCACACCTACGTCACCTACGGACCGCTCGCCGTGGGGGCAACGGAAGTGGTGTTCGAGGGCGTGCCCTCCTATCCCAATGCCGGGCGCTTCTGGGACATGATCGGGCGCCACGGGGTCAGCGTGTTCTACACGGCTCCCACCGCCATCCGTTCCCTCATCAAGGCTTCCGAAGCGGCTCCGGACACCCATCCCCGCCACTACGACCTGTCGAGCCTGCGGGTGCTGGGGTCGGTGGGCGAACCCATCAATCCGGAAGCGTGGATGTGGTATTACAAGAACGTGGGGCGCGAACGCTGTCCCATCGCCGACACGTTCTGGCAAACCGAGACCGGCGGGCACATGATCACGCCCCTGCCCGGCGCCACGCCGCTCGTCCCCGGCTCCTGCACCCTGCCGCTGCCCGGCATCGAGGCCGCCATCGTGGACGAAGCGGGCCACGACGTGCCCAACGGCCAGGGAGGGATCCTGGTGGTGAAGCGCCCCTGGCCTTCCATGATCCGCACCATCTGGGGCGACCCCGAGCGCTTCAAAAAAGGCTACTACCCGCCCGAGCTCAAGGGGTATTACCTGGCAGGCGACGGCGCCATCCGCAACAAGGACACGGGCTATTTCACCATCACCGGGCGCATCGACGACGTGCTCAACGTGTCCGGCCACCGCATGGGCACCATGGAAATCGAGTCGGCCCTGGTGGCCAACCCCCTGGTGGCTGAAGCGGCCGTGGTGGGGCGCCCGGACGACATGACCGGGGAAGCCATCGTGGCCTACGTGGTGCTCAAGCAGGTCCGTCCCTCCGGGGATGCGGCCAGGGCGATCGCGACGGAACTGCGCAACTGGGTGGGCAAGGAAATCGGACCCATCGCCAAGCCGAAGGAAATCCGGTTCGGCGACAACCTCCCCAAAACCCGTTCCGGAAAAATCATGCGGCGCCTGCTGCGCGTCATCGCCAAGGGCGAGGAAATCACCCAGGACGTCTCGACCCTGGAGAATCCCGCCATCCTGCAGCAGCTCAAGGAAACGCTGTAGGCGGAGCGGCCCGGGTGAGACTGCTCAACCGTTATCTTGCCCGGGAAGTGCTGATCGGGACGGGGCTGGTCCTCACGGCCCTGCTGTTCCTGTTTTCCTTTTTCGACCTCATCCACGAACTCAATGACCTGGGCAAAGGCAGTTACCAGCTCTGGCAGATGTTCGTATTCGTGGCCCTCGCCATCCCGGGGCACGCCTACGAATTGTTTCCCATCGCCGCGCTCATCGGGACCCTGTACGGCCTGAGCACCCTTGCCGCCCATTCCGAAATCACCGTCATGCGCACTTCGGGCATGTCCCGCAACAAGCTCGCCGCGGCCCTGGTCCGGGTGGGGCTGCTGTTCGTGCTGGTCGCTTTCCTGCTGGGCGAACTGGTCATGCCGTTTTCGGAAGAGGCGGCGCAGCAGTGGCGCCTCAAGGCCCTCAACAACTTCGTGGCCACCCAGTTCCGCTCCGGCATCTGGGTCAAGGACAAGGGCAGCTTCATCAACGTGCGGGAAATGATGCCGGACAACTCCCTGCACGACCTGCGCATCTACGATTTCGACGAAGAGCATCGCCTGCGCCGCATCAGCACGGCCAGGAAAGCCGTGTACCTGCAGGAGCACCAGTGGCTGCTGACCGACGTGGAGCGGACCCTGTTCGACCAGAAGGGGGTGCATGTGGTGCATGAGGCGAAGGCAGACTGGGATTCGGTCATCACGCCCCAGGTCATGTCCACGCTCCTGGTGGAGCCGGAGCAGATGTCGGTCTGGAACCTTTTTTCCTACATCCGCCACCTGCGCGACAACAGCCAGCAGACCGTGCGTTTCGAAATCGCCGAATGGAGCAAGCTGCTCTACCCATTTTCCATCCTGGTGATGATGCTGCTCGCGTTGCCGTTTGCGCTCCAGCGCCCGCGTTCGGGCGCCGTGGGCATGCGGGTCATGGTCGGCATCGGGCTGGGCCTGGGCTTTTATCTTTCCAGCCGCTTTTTCTCCTACATGGGGCAGATCAACGACTGGAGTCCCGCGGTGAGCACGCTCGCGCCCAGCCTGATCTTCCTGGGCGTGGCGGGCCTGCTGGGCTGGTGGATGGAGCGCAGCGCCTAGGGCCGGCTTTCGCGCACCAGGCGCAGGCCCAGCAGGCGGTCGTGCAGGAACTGGCCTTCGCGGTCCACCAGCGCCCAGGCGAGGCTTGCCCCGCTTGCCCAGCCGGGCCAGGCGAGCAGGTAGCGCGCGATCGCCCGGGTCCAGGAAGGCGGATGGCCGCTCGAATCCAGCAGGCGCAGACGCCAGGTTTTCATGGGGACGGTTTGCCCTGACCGGTGCCAGCTGTAGCTGAAGTACAGACCCAGGACCGCGAACAGGTAGGCCTGGTAGAGGGGGCGCAGCCCGGGGTGCACGTTGTAACGGGTGAGCATGACGAAAGGCAGGCCCGCGGCCACGAGGATGCCCGCCACGATCAGGGCTTCGTAGACCATGCAGACAAGCCGCGGCCAGAGGGGGGTACGGACGGGCGTCACTTGGAAGCGGGGGCGGTTGCGACGGGTGCGGCCGGCGCTGCGCCAGCCGGGGCGGCCGCAGCGGGCTGCGCCTGCGTTGCGGCCGGATGGTCGGCCTTCCAGCGCGATTTCACGGCTTCCTTCTTTTCCGGCGGCAGCTTGTGGTACTGCTTGAAGTTTTTGCGGGCCATTTCGCGCTGTTCCCGGGGCAGGTGCGTCCATTCCGGAATCCGGGCCTGGAACCGCGCCTGCTCTGCCGGGGTCAGGCTGGGATAATGTTTGGCCGCGTTGAGAAGCCGCTTGCGCTGGAGCTGGGACAGGTTGTCCCAGTCCTTCTGGGCCGGCGCCAGGATGGTTTTCTGCTCCGCAGTGAGCGCGTCCCAGCGCGGACCGGGGTCATGTGCCCAGGCGGATCCCGCGGCCAGCCCGACAGCGAGCAGTGCCGCCTTCAGCGCGTTTCTTGCAGCCATGCGCCAAAATCTTTCTGGGCAAACGCTTGGGGCGGCAGTTCGCTCGACAGCAATTTGGCGTCCAGCTGGCCGTTGTCGTCGTCTGCATCGGTGTCCTGCTGCGAGAAGTTGAACGCGGCGAAGGTGGCGGCAATCATGAGGGCGACCAGGGCCGTGCGCCAGAAGGGGGTGCCGTGCCCTCCCCAGGCTGAAAACCCGCTGCCGGCCGCAGCGGCAGGCACGAGCCGCAGTTCGCGGGCAGGGACGCGCGCAAGGGCGGCGAAGCGGGCTTCATGCAGCCGGCCGACCAGTCTGGAGTCGAGCTCGCGCACACCGCCGTCAAGATGGCGTGTGATGCGCTGGGCAATGTCTTGTTCGTTCATAGCGTAATGCCTTTTGCGGACAACAGGGCCGAGAGGGCATGCACCGCACGGGAGCAATGGGTTTTGACGCTACCCTCCGAGCACCCCATGGCGGCGGCAGTCTCGGCCACGTCCATTTCCTCCCAGTAACGCAGCAGGAAGGCTTCCCGTTGACGGGCCGGCAGCTTTTCGATGGCCTGCTCGATTTCGGCCAGGACCTGCTTCTGGTTGAGCTCCTGCTCCGGAACGGGCGGGTGTCTGCCCCCTTGTTCCTGGATTTCCACCGATTCCAGCAGGTCGTAATGGTCTTCTTCGTCTTTCCCCTTGAAGCTGCTGAACAGCGGGGTCCACCAGGAACGGATTTTGCTGCGGCGGAAATGGTCGCGCACCATGTTCTGGAGTATGCGCTGAAACAGGGGGGGGAGTTCCTCCGCGGGCCGGTCATGGTACTTTTCGGCCAGCCGGAGCATGGCGTCCTGGACGATGTCGAGCGCGGCGGCTTCGTCGCGCACGGCATACATCGCGTGTTTGAAAGCCCGACGTTCCACTTCGGCCAGAAAGTCGGACAACTCCCGTTGGGTTGCCAGGGGCGGCTCCTTCAAAGTTCAGAGCGCAGATGGTACCATGCGCGGCCAAAACCTTGACCAAAGCCACCG
Organism: Pseudomonadota bacterium; assembly: GCA_021826025.1. Classification (GTDB taxonomy): domain Bacteria; phylum Pseudomonadota; class Gammaproteobacteria; order Burkholderiales; family Ferrovaceae; genus JAKBAT01. Next base: position 20,620 of record JAKBBG010000008.1, read on the forward strand.
GAACCTTTAATCTGCAAGGTTTTCGATGGTCGAACCATGCGACTGACCGGTGCAGAAATCACAATCCAGTGCCTCCAGGAAGAGGGTGTCGAATACGTGTTCGGATACCCCGGAGGAGCGGTTCTTCATATTTATGATGCGCTGTTCAACCAGGACAAGGTCAAGCACATCCTGGTAAGGCATGAGCAGGCGGCCCTGCACGCCGCCGACGCCTATGCCCGGGCCACCGGACGGCCGGGCGTGGCGCTGGTCACCAGCGGGCCGGGCGTTACCAATGCCGTCACCGGCATCGCCACCGCGTACATGGATTCCATCCCGATGGTCGTGATCACCGGGCAGGTGCCGACCCCGGCCATCGGGCTCGACGCGTTCCAGGAAGTGGATACGGTGGGCATCACCCGCCCCTGCGTGAAGCACAATTTTCTGGTCAAGCAGGTGGACGAGCTCGCAGCCACCATCAAGAAAGCCTTTTACGTGGCCGCCTCCGGACGTCCGGGCCCCGTCCTGGTGGACATTCCGAAAGACGTGTCCCAGCACCTGGCCGAGTTTTCCTATCCCAAGACCGTATCGCTGCGATCCTATGCCCCGGTCAACAAAGGGCATTCCGGGCAGATCAAGAAGGCGGTCCAGATGCTGCTGGAAGCGCGCCGCCCCATGATCTACACCGGCGGCGGCGTGATCCTGGGCGACGCGGCGCCCGCGCTCACGCGCCTGGTGAAAAGCCTGGGCTTCCCCTGCACCAACACCCTCATGGGGCTGGGCGGCTATCCCGGCACGGACCCGCAGTTTGTGGGCATGCTGGGAATGCACGGCACCTATGAAGCCAACCTCGCCATGCAGCATTGCGACGTGCTGCTCGCGGTGGGAGCACGCTTTGACGATCGCGTCATCGGCAACCCCCAGCACTTCTACTCTGAAGAGCGTCGCATCATCCACGTGGACATCGATCCGTCATCCATTTCCAAGCGTGTGCGCGTGGACGTGCCCATCGTGGGCAACATCAACGACGTGCTGGACGAAATGCAGAAGCTCATCGACGCATCTGCCGCGCGTCCCGACGCGGCGGCCCTCAAGGACTGGTGGAAGCAGATCGGCGAATGGCGCACCCGCGACTGCCTGCGTTACGACCGGACGAGCGCCATCATCAAGCCGCAGTCCGTGGTGGAAAAACTCTACGAAGTGACGGGCGGCGACGCCATCATCACTTCCGACGTGGGCCAGCACCAGATGTGGGCGGCCCAGTACTACAAGTTCGACAAGCCCCGGCGCTGGCTCAACTCCGGCGGCCTCGGCACCATGGGTTTCGGCCTGCCTGCCGCCATGGGAGCCCAGCTCGCGCATCCCGACGCCACGGTGGCCTGCGTCACCGGCGAGGCCAGCATCCAGATGTGCATCCAGGAGCTGTCCACCTGCAAGCAATATCACCTGCCGGTCAAGATCATCAATCTCAACAACCGCTATCTCGGCATGGTTCGCCAGTGGCAGCAGATCCTGCACGGCAACCGCTATTCCGAGTCGTACATGGACGCGCTGCCCGACTTCGTCAAGCTCGCGGAAAGCTACGGGCATGTGGGCGTGCGCGTGGAGCAGCCGGCGGACGTGGAACCCGCCCTGCGCGAGGCGTTCGCCCTCAAGGACCGCGTCGTGTTCATGGACTTCATCACCGACCAGACCGAAAACGTTTTCCCCATGGTCAAGGCGGGGCAGGGTCTCACCGAGATGCTGCTGGGCGCCGAGGACCTGTAACCCGTGGAAGCCAACCGACCTATGCGGCACATCCTGTCCCTATTGCTGGAAAACGAAGCGGGCGCGCTGTCTCGCGTGGCCGGACTGTTTTCCGCGCGCGGCTACAACATCGAATCGCTCACCGTGGCTCCCACGGAAGACCCCACCCTGTCGCGCATGACGGTGGTCACGAGCGGTTCGGAAGAAGTGATCGAACAGATCACCAAGCAGCTCAACAAGCTGATCGACGTGGTCAAGGTGTTCGACCTGCAGGAAGGTCGTCACATCGAGCGTGAATTGATGCTGGTCAAGGTTCGCGCCGAAGGGAAGGACCGCGAAGAGCTCAAGCGCACCGCCGACATTTTCCGCGGGCGCATCGTCGACGTGACGGACCGCACCTACACCATCGAACTGACCGGGCCGCGTGACAAGCTCGATGCCTTCCTCGAAGCCATCGACCGCGGCCTTATTCTGGAAACCGTACGCACGGGCGCTTCGGGCATCGGCCGGGGCGAATGGATTCTGCGTGTTTAAAGATTGCTGACTGGAGAAATCGCATGAAAGTGTATTATGACAAGGACGCCGACCTGTCCCTCATCAAGGGCAAGAAAGTGACCATCATCGGCTATGGTTCTCAAGGCCATGCCCACGCCAACAACCTCAAGGATTCCGGCGTGGACGTCACGGTGGCGCTGCGCGCCGGAGGGGCATCCTGGAAGAAGGCGGAAGCCGCCGGACTCAAGGTGAAGGAAGTAGCCGAGGCGGTGAAAGGTGCCGATCTCGTCATGATCCTTCTGCCCGACGAATCGCAGCCCGAAGTCTACCGCACGGCCATTGCTCCCCACATCAAGCCGGGAGCCGCGCTGGCCTTCGCCCACGGGTTCAACATCCACTTCGGGCAGATCGTGCCCCGTGCCGACATCGACGTCCTCATGATCGCCCCGAAAGGTCCCGGACACCTGGTGCGCTCCACCTATACGCAGGGCGGCGGCGTTCCGAGCCTGATCGCGGTGCACCAGGACGCCACGGGCCGGGCCCGCGACATCGCCCTGTCCTATGCCGCGGCCAACGGCGGCGCCCGTGCCGGCGTGATCGAAACCACCTTCCGCGAAGAAACGGAAACCGACCTGTTCGGCGAGCAGGCCGTGCTGTGCGGCGGCACCACGGCGCTCGTGCAGGCCGGTTTCGATACCCTGGTGGAAGCGGGCTATGCGCCCGAAATGGCTTATTTCGAATGCCTGCACGAACTGAAGCTGATCGTGGACCTGATGTATGAAGGCGGCATCGCCAACATGCGCTATTCCATCTCGAACACGGCCGAATACGGCGATTTCACCCGCGGACCGCGCATCATCACGGACGAGACGCGCGCCGAAATGCGCCGCATCCTGAAGGAAATCCAGACCGGGCAGTTCGCCAGGGAGTTCATTCTGGAAAACCGCGCAGGGGCCGCTTCCCTGCACGCCATGCGGCGGCTGGGGGCGGAGCAGCCCATCGAACAGGTGGGGGGCAAGCTGCGCGAAATGATGCCCTGGATCAAGAAGAACAAGCTGGTTGACCAAAGCAAGAACTGACCGCTTGAAGCCGTCCTATCCCCACCCCCTCATTGCCCGCGAAGGGTGGTTCTACCTGGCCCTGGCCGGCGCTGTGGCGCTGGCCGTGCAGGGCACGGCCGGCGGAGCCTGGGCCTGGCCTTTCTGGCTGGCCACCCTTTTCGTGCTGCAGTTTTTCCGCGATCCGCCGCGCACGGTGCCGGCGGGCGAAGGGCTGATCCTGGCGCCCGCGGACGGCCGCGTGGTGTCGGTGCTGCCCTGCGAAGACCCGTACCGGCGCAGTCCCGCCGTCAAGGTCAGCGTCTTCATGAACGTGTTCAACGTGCATTCCAACCGCAGCCCCGCGAACGCCACGGTGCGCGAAGTGGTATACCATCCCGGAAAGTTCCTGAATGCGGACCTGGACAAGGCATCCGAAGCCAACGAGCGCAACGCGCTGGTGCTGGAAACCCCCGAGGGCCGGCAGTTCACCTGCGTCCAGGTGGCCGGCCTGATTGCCCGCCGCATCCTGTGCTACGTTCGCCCCGGGGACCGTCTGGAGGCCGGCCAGCGTTACGGCTTCATCCGTTTCGGCTCGCGCGTGGACCTTTATTTGCCGCCCGATGTGCACCTGCGCGTGGCCATCGGTGATACTGTGAAAGCTACGACGACGGTTCTGGCCGAGTGGCCGCGGACCTGACCCACCGGGGGGTTGACTTGCTGTTGCCGCATGAAAAACCCAAACCCTTGATCGACGCCGCTGCGCGGCGCCGCGGCATCTACCTGCTGCCCAACCTGTTTACGACGGCCGCCCTGTTTGCGGGCTTCTTCGCCATCGTTCAGGGCATGAACGGGCATTTCGAAATGGCCGCCCAGGCGATTTTCATCGCCATGGTGCTCGACGGTCTGGACGGGCGCGTGGCGCGGCTCACCCGCACGCAAAGCGCGTTCGGCGCCGAATACGACAGCCTGTCCGACATGGTGTCCTTCGGGGCGGCCCCGTCGCTCGTGATTTACGAATGGGCCCTGCGCGGCATGGGCAAGCTCGGCTGGCTTGCCGCATTCATCTATTGCGCCGGCGCCGCCTTGCGCCTGGCGCGCTTCAATACCCAGCTCGGGGTGGCCGACAAGCGGTGGTTCACCGGGCTGCCCAGCCCGGCGGCCGCAGCGCTGCTGGCGGGCATGGTGTGGGTCCTGCACAGCGACTACCAGGTGGACGGTTCCCGCATCCATTGGCTGGTGTGGATCGTCACGGTTTTCGCCGGCCTTTCCATGGTGTCCAACATCAAATTTTACAGTTTCAAGGATCTTAACCTGCGCCGCAGTGTGCCATTCTGGGCAGCGCTGCTCGTGATGCTGGGATTTGTGGTGATCACGCTCGACCAGTCGAGGGTATTATGGAGTTTCTTCGTGGGGTACGCCTGTTCAGGCTATGTGCTCTGGGTGGTGCGGCTGGTGCAGCGCCGCAACCGAAAACATGCCGTTGGCCGGAACGCCGGGGCGAATTCAAAAGAGGAGGAGTCATGAAATTGTCCAAACTGTTGTGGGGGGCGGGGATCCTGTGTGCGGTTGCAGCCGTGCCTGGTTTCGCGCAAACCACCTTCCATGAAAAAGTGACGCAAACGGTCACCGTCAACGCCGAACCGGCCAAGGTCTGGGCCCTGGTGAGCGATTTTGAAGGGGCGGCGCGCTGGGACACGACCATTGAAAAGAGCATGGGCATCGACGAGGACAAGGAGCAGCTCACCCGCCTGGTGGTTTACAAGGAAGGCGTGGGCAAGGAAGTGGACGTGCTGGACGAGCGCAGCGACTCCGACATGACCCTGCGTTATCACGTGCGCTCCAGCCCCTGGCCCGCATCCCGCTTCAACGTGGTGCTGCGCGTGAGCCGGGGCCCGACGCCGGGAACCTCGGTGGTGGAATGGCGCGGTTCCTTCGACACGCCGGGAATCGCCGTGGATCCGGACGGCCCGCCGCCCATCGAAGGCATGCCGGCCCGCGGTCCCATGATCTACGGCTTTGACGTGGAAACGTACGATACTTCCCGGGCCAATTCACATGACCAGACGGTCGTGCGCGACAAGCGCACCGTGAAGATCGTTTCCGACCTGTATCGGGCCGGACTCGACAGCCTCAAGTGGGTGATCGAACGGTGATAAAAAAAGGGCGGATCTTGCGATCCGCCCTTCAAAAGGGCTTGTACCCTGACTGCACTGTCTGCGATTTAAAGATAGCAGACATCCCCCAAAAAAGTGCTTCGTTTCTTCCTGAAAATTGTAAAAAATTATAAACGCCGGCACGCCGGGCTGCGCCCTGCCGCAGTCCTCCTGCTCCTCGGCCTGTGCGGCGGCGCAGGCGCGGCCGGCGAATCCGTGGTGGCGGCCTCCCACCCGCTGGCTGCCCAGGCCGGCATGGCCGTGCTGAAAGCAGGCGGCAATGCCGTGGATGCGGCGGCGGCCGTCCAGTTTGCCCTCAATGTGGTGGAGCCCCAGTCTTCCGGTATCGGCGGCGGCGCCTTCCTGCTCATCCATCTCGCAAAAACCGGCGAAAACGTGGTGGTGGACGCGCGCGAAACGGCGCCGGCCGCTGCCACGGCGGACCAGTTTTCCGCCCACGCCTTCCGGGAAAATTCCGAGAGCGGACTTTCCGTGGGCGTACCGGGAACGCTCGCAGGATTTGCCGAAGCGCAGCGCCGCTGGGGCCGGCAGACATTGGCCGCCGTCCTGAAGCCGGCCATTGCGCTCGCACGCGACGGGTTTGCCGTCACGCCTTACCTGGCGAAGTCCCTGACCAGTCCGCGCGCCGCCCTGCAGCCGGAAACCCGCGCCCTGTACCGCAACGAAGCCGGCAACCCGTTGCGTCAGGGCTTCTGGCTGCGCCAGCCCGAACTTGCGCACACCTTCGAGCTGATTGCGGCCCAGGGACCTGACGTGTTCTATCGCGGGGAAGTGGCGCGCGCCATCGTCCAGGCCCAGCGCCGGTCCGCGATGGGGCCGGACGGGATCGGGCGCATGACCCTGGCCGACCTTGCCGGCTATCGCCCGGAAATGCGGACGCCCCTGACCGGCCGGTATCGCGGGGCCACCCTCGTCACCATGCCGCCTCCTTCGTCCGGCGGTGTCGCGCTGTTGCAGGCGCTGGCGCTGCTGGAACGGTTTCCCCTGGGACATGCGCCCGGGTATGGGCCGGACGAAACGCTGGGGACGCACGTGACCATCGAAGCCCTGCGCATTGCCATGGCCGATCGCGCCCGCTGGCTGGGGGATCCGGCCGCGACATCGGTCCCCCTGGATCGCCTGCTTTCGCCGGAACGCCTCGCGGCCGTGTCCCGGGCCATTGATCCCGAAAAGCGCCTGCCGGCTCCGCCCGAGCTGTCGGCGCCGGAAGGGCGGAACACCACGCATTTCAGCGTGGTGGATGCGGAAGGCAACGTGGTGACCTGCACCAGCACCGTGGAAGCCGCCTGGGGCAGCGGCATCCTGGTGCCGGGTTACGGCTTTTTGCTCAACAACGAACTCACGGACTTCAACCGCGTGCCGCGGGCGGGCCCCGGGGATCCCGGCGCCAACGACGTGCGGCCGGGCATGCGGCCGCGCAGCAGCATGGCGCCCACCCTGGTGTTCCAGGGCAGGCGCTGGTGGCTCGCCTACGGTTCTCCCGGCGGTCCCACCATCATCAGTTCGGTGCTGGAAACGACGGAAGAACTGCTGGATGACGGCCTTTCCGGCGATGCCGCGGTGCGCCTGCCGCGTTACGCCGTGCTCGACGGGGCAGGGCACACGCTGGTGGAACGGTCCATGCCGCAGCCGCTTCTGGACGCGCTGCGCGCCCGCGGCCATTTGCTGCAAGAGACGGATCGTCCCATCGGGTCGGTGCAGGTGGTGGGCGAAGATCCGGTCACGCACGAACGCTGGGGGGCGGCCGACCCGCGCCGCGACGGCACCGTCCTGCGTTACTGAAATCCTTCCGCGTCAGTTCCTGAACTGTTCCTGGCCCACGATGCCAAGCCGTGTCACGCCCAGCCGCTGGGCCGTGGAAAGGACCATGGCGACCGGCGCATAGGTGGCGGAGCGATCGGGCCTCAGGTGGATTTCGGCCCGGCTGTCCTGCGCCACGAGGGTTTTCAGGTGAGATTCCAGGTCGGCGCGGCCGCTCAGGGGCTCCCCGTTCCAGGTGAGCCTGTCGTTCGCGTCGATGTTGAGCTGGATCACGGGCGGCGGCTTTTGCGGCGATGCCGCCGGGCGCGGCAGGTCGAGATGGACCGAATGGGTCTGGATCGGGATGGTGATGATGAGCATGATGAGCAGCACCAGCATCACGTCGATGAGCGGCGTGGTGTTGATGTCCAGCATCACGTCCGGTTCGTCCTGGGGCGGCTTGAGCGGGGACATGGCCATCAGTGGGTGACCGGCGGTTCGGTGACGAAGCCGACCCGCCCGATGCCGGCCTGCTGGCAGGCCAGCATGACGCGGCCGATGGCCTCATAACGGACGCGGTTGTCTCCCCGGATCTGAACCACGGGCGCCGGTTCATCCTTGGCGTGCGCCGCCAGCCGGCTTTCCAGCTGCGCCAGGGTGACGGCCGACTGGCCCCAGTACACGGTGCCGTTGCGGTCCACCGAGAGGTGGATGGCCTGCGGCTGCGGCGGGCTGGGCTGGCTGGATTCCTTCGGCAGCTTCACCGGTACCGTGTGGGTCACCACCGGTATGGTGATCAGGAAAATGATGAGCAGGACCAGCATCACGTCCACCAGGGGGGTGGTGTTGATGGCGGCTAGCACCGCATCCTCGTCCTGACCCGCTGCGGGGCCGAGGGTGATGGCCATCAGGCGGCGCCTTCCCGGGAATGGCGCATGCCTCCGAGCAGCACGCCGTGAAGGTCGGCGCCGAAGGTGCGCACCTGGTCGAGGGCGATCCGGTTGCGGCGCACCAGGGCGTTGTAGCCCAGCACGGCGGGGACTGCGACCGCGAGGCCTATGGCGGTCATGATGAGGGCTTCGCCCACGGGCCCCGCCACCTTGTCGATGGAAGCCTGCCCGGCGATGCCGATGGCGGTGAGCGCGTGGTAGATTCCCCAGACCGTTCCGAACAGGCCCACGAACGGTGCCGTGGACCCCACGGTGGCGAGGAACGTGAGACCGTCCTGCAGCCGGTTCTGGACTTCCGCCACGGCCCGGTCGAGGGACAGTGAAACCCAGGTATTGCGGTCGATCTGTTCCATCAGCGGCCCTTCGTGGTGGGCCATGGCGGACAGGCCGGTTTCCGCGATGCGGCGGTAGGCGCTGCCGCCCTGCAGCTGTTCCAGCCCTTCCCGCACGCTGGCCGCTTTCCAGAAGCGCGCCCCGGCCTCCCGGCCCTGGCGCAACAGGCGGCTTTGCGCGAGCAGGCGCGTGACGAGGATGTACCAGCTGCCCATGGACATGACGAGCAGGATCATGAGGGTGCTGCGGGCGATCCAGTCGCCGCTGTGCCACAGGGCTTCCAGTCCATAGGGGTTGGCAATGGTTTCAGGGGGCATGGGTCTGCTCCGGTTATTGGTCCAGTTTGAATACGAGTTCCTGATCGACAAAAAATTCCTCGCCGCCTTTCTCGAAGCGGAAACGGCGCACGAAATCGAGCGCCAGGGCATCGAACAGGCCGGGCGGGCTGGATTGGCGGACCACCGCGTTCGCCACCGATCCGTCGGGAGCAACCGTGAGCCGCACCACCACGCGTCCCGACAGCCCTTCGCGGCGGGCTTCGCGCGGGTAGCGCCGCTGCAGTTCCTCCACGGGGGGCATGTAGATCGGGTTGACACCGGTGCGCACGTGCGGTCTGGGCTTGGGCGCGGGAGCCGGGGGCGCGGGTGCGGCGGCGGGCGGTGCCGGTGCTGCGGGCACCGAAATGGCCTGGGGCGGCGGGGCGGGCGCCGGCGTGGGCGGTAGCGCCACCTCGGGCTGCGCCGGTCGCGGCGGGGCGACCGGGCGCGGCTGCGGTTTGGGGGGCGGGGCTTCGGGCAGCAGGGACACTTCAAAAGCCTTGGTGGGCGCGTGGGCGGGATGGGGTTTGAGGCCGCTCACCAGGGCATAGAACAGGGCGAGGTGCAGCAGCGCAACAAGAAGGGCCCCTCCCCAGCGTTGTCGGGCTTCGCCCTGAAATCGTCCCATCTCCATCACGGCATTATAACCGGATCCTGCGGTGCCGCTCCGGCGTGCGCCGCTCCGGCGATGGAGCTTGCACAACCGGTTGATTTGTCGGTATAATGCCCGGCTTCCTAGATGACAATAGAGTTTTGGAGATCCGCATGGCTGCCACCGCCGCCGAAAAAGCGAAAATCATGACCGAATACCAGCGCGCCCCCAATGACACCGGGTCGCCGGAAGTCCAGGTCGCCTTGCTGACAGGGCGCATCAACGAGCTGACCGAGCATTTCAAGATCCACGTGAAGGATCACCATTCCCGCCGCGGGCTGCTCAAGCTGGTGAGCCAGCGCCGCAGCCTGCTGGACTACCTCAAGCGCAAAAACGTCGACGGCTATCGCCAGCTGATCGGCCGGCTGGGTATCCGCAAGTAACGCAGGGGCTGTCATCCCCGAATGATCAGCGCGGTGTGATCCCTCACGGTCGCACCGCGTTTTCTTTATATAACGCATGCCTTCAGATGAGGACTCTCGCGTGAATCACGTTCGCAAAACATTTCAGATGGGTCGCCACCAGGTGACGTTGGAAACCGGCGAAATCGCCCGCCAGGCTGACGGTGCCGTCATGGTGACCATGGAAGACACGGTCGTTCTGGTCACCTGCGTGGCGCAGAAGTCGGCCAAGGCCGGACAGGATTTCTTTCCCCTCACGGTGGATTACCAGGAACGCTTCTATGCCGGCGGCCGCATTCCCGGCGGCTTCTTCAAGCGCGAAGGCCGCCCTACGGAAAAAGAAACCCTCACCTCGCGCCTGATCGACCGGCCGCTGCGCCCCCTTTTCCCTGAAGGGTTCTACAACGAAGTGCAGATCATCGCCACGGTCATGTCCAGCAACAACGAAATCGATTCTGACATTCCGGCCATGATCGGCGCGTCCGCCGCCGTGGCGCTTGCCGGCATTCCCTTCAACGGCCCCATCGGGGCGGCGCGGGTAGGCTACGCCGACGGCCAGTACATCCTCAACCCCACGGCCACCGAACTCACCACGTCCCAGATGAACCTGGTGGTGGCGGGCACGAGCGAAGCGGTGCTGATGGTGGAATCGGAAGCGACCGAATTGTCCGAAGACGTGATGCTGGGTGCCGTGGTGTTCGGCCACCAGCAAATGCAGGCGGCCATCGACGCCATCAACGAACTGGCCGACGAGGCCGGCAAGGAACCCTGGGACTGGCAGCCCCCCGCCAGGGACGAAGAGCTGGTGGCGCGCATCGAAGGGATGGCGCTCGGCGACCTCCGGGAAGCCTACCGCATCCGCGCCAAGCAGGCGCGCACCGAACGCATCGGGGAAATCCGCGCCAAGGTGCTGGAAGCCGTGCTGCCGGCCGATGCGAACGCTGACACCCAGAACCGCATCAAGAACCTGTTCGGCGACCTGGAAGCGCGCATCGTGCGCACCCAGATCCTGGACGGCGATCCCCGCATCGACGGGCGCGACACCCGTACCGTGCGCCCCATCACCGTTCGCGTGGGCGTGCTGCCGCGCACCCACGGTTCCGCCCTGTTCACGCGCGGCGAAACGCAGGCGCTGGTGGTGGCGACGCTGGGCACCGGGCGCGACGAACAGATCATCGACGCGCTGCAGGGGGAATACAAGGAGCGCTTCATGCTCCATTACAATTTCCCTCCCTATTCCACCGGCGAAACCGGCCGCGTGGGCAGTCCCAAGCGCCGCGAAATCGGTCACGGAAGACTGGCCAAGCGGGCCCTGGTGGCGACCCTGCCTTCAGCCGAAGAGTTCGGCTATACCCTGCGCGTGGTGTCGGAAATCACGGAATCCAACGGTTCCAGCTCCATGGCTTCCGTCTGCGGAGGCTCGCTCGCCCTGATGGATGCGGGTGTTCCGGTCAAGGCCCATACGGCCGGCGTGGCCATGGGCCTCATCAAGGAAGGCAACCGCTTCGCGGTGCTGACCGACATCCTGGGCGACGAAGACCACCTGGGCGACATGGATTTCAAGGTGGCGGGCACCGACCGCGGCGTCACGGCCCTGCAAATGGACATCAAGATCACCGGCATCACCAAGGAAATCATGCAGGTGGCGCTCGCGCAGGCCAAGGAAGCGCGCATGCACATCCTGGGCATCATGAAGCAGGCCGTACCTGACGCTCGCAGCGAACTGTCCACCTATGCGCCGCGCATCATCACCATGAAGATCAATCCGGAGAAGATCCGCGACGTGATCGGCAAGGGCGGCGCCGTGATCCGGGCCCTCACGGAGGAAACCGGCACCACCATCGACATCCAGGACGACGGCACCGTGAGCATCGCCTGCCTGAGCTCGGAGGCGGGTGCCCTGGCGAAGAAACGCATCGAGGAACTCACGGCCAACGTGGAAGTGGGCAAGGTGTATGAAGGCACCGTGCTCAAGCTGCTCGATTTCGGTGCCATCGTGAGCGTCCTGCCCGGGCGTGACGGTCTTCTGCACATTTCCCAGATCGCCAACGAACGGGTCAATGCCGTGGCCGATTACCTCAAGGAAGGCCAGCAGGTGAAAGTGAAAGTGCTGGAGGCGGACGAAAAAGGCCGCCTGCGGCTCAGCATGAAAGCGCTGCTGGAACCCCAGTCCCAGGATTCCCCGGCCGAGGACTGAGCCTGAACTGGTGCATTTCAGCCATCAGCTGGCTGCAATGCACCACCGTTTCTGCGCCGGCGCAGACCGTGCCGGCGCCTTCCCCGCACCAAAAAAAAGCCGGATTCCCTTTTGGAATCCGGCAACTCTATCCACAATAGGAGGAATCCGACCATTGCCTGCTCGATCCTCGACAGGGATTGCAGCATTTATCGTGCCAGGATTTTCAGGGCTCGTCGGATTCCAGGCGGATGCGGTATTTTTCCATGCGGTAGCGCAGCGTCATGCGCGTGATGCCGAGCCTGCGGGCCGCCTCTGAAATGTTGCCGCCGCTCGCCACCAGGGCCTGGTGGATGAGGCTTTTTTCCGCATCCCCCAGGGTCACCCCGCGCAAGTCTTCCGGCAGGGCCGACGGGGTGTCCCGGCCGGCGGGGGATTCGGGCAGCGCGAACAGGCGGGCGGACAGCGGGGCTTCTCCGGACAGCAGCACGGCGCGTTCCGTCAGGTGCTTGAGTTCGCGCACGTTGCCGGGCCAGGAATAGCTGCGCAGTGCCGCGAGCGCCTCGTCGCTGAAAGCCGGCGCCGGAAGGCGGTAGCGGCGCGCCGTCTGTTCGGCGTAATGGCGGGCGAGCAGCACCACGTCGTCGCCCCGCTCGCGCAGCGGCGGCAGGGTGAGGGTGAGGACGTTCAGGCGGAAGTACAGGTCCGAGCGGAACAGGCCGTCCTCCGCCATGCGGCGCAGGTCGCGGTTGCTCGCGGCGATGAAGCGGGCATGGACCGGCCGCTCCTGCACCGATCCCACGCGCCGCAGGCGCCGCCGTTCGATCACGGCGAGCAGCTTGGCCTGCAGGTCGAGGGGCATTTCGCCGATTTCGTCCAGGAACAGGGTGCCGTCTTCCGCCGCTTCGAGCAGGCCGTTGCGCGCCTGGACGGCGCTGGTGTAGGCCCCTTTTTCGTGCCCGAAAAGTTCCGCCTCGATGAGGTCGCGCGGCAGGGCCGAACAGTCCACATGCACGAAGGGGGCATGCCGCTGCGCACTTTCCTGGTGCAGCAACCGGGCCACCACGTCCTTGCCGGCGCCCGTTTCCCCCTGGATCAGCACGGTGGGTCCGGGCGCGCCGTCGCCCGCCAGTTTGCCCAGCTTGCGGATCTGCTGGCGCAGCGACGCCATGGCCGGACTCTCGCCGATGAGCGTGACCGGTTCGCCCTGGCGCGCTTCCCGCTCGCGCGACCAGGCGAGCTGCTGGCGCAGTCCCGCGCCGTGCAGGGCGCCTTCCACCACCACCACCATTTCTTCCAGGTCGACCGGTTTCTTGAGATAGTCGGCTGCGCCCAGTTTCATGGCACGCACGGCATCGGCCACTTCGCCGAAGGCGGTCATGACGATCACCGGCGTGACCCGTTCGGGGTGGCTTTCCAGCAGCCCGGGCAGGCGTTCCAGGCCGTCGCCGTCGGGCAGGCGCAGGTCGAGCAGCACCAGGTCGGGCTGCAGCCGGGCGGCAGCCGCCAGGCCTTCCGCCAGGGTGGCGGCGCGGGTGCACGCGTGGCCGGCTTTCTCCAGCCGCTTGGCCACCGCCTGCGCGAACAGGGCTTCGTCTTCGATGATGAGGATGCGCGAGGGGTTCATGCGAGGGGGACCCAGAGCAGCGCTTCCGTGCCGCCACCGGGGCGGTTGCTGAACTGCAGTCCGCCTCCGTGGATTTCGAACACCTTGAGCGCGAAAGGAATGCCAAGCCCGGTGCCGGTGCGCTTGGTGGTGGGGCCCGGCGCCAGCGTGGCGCTTTGCGGCATGGCGGGCAGCCCCGGCCCTTCGTCCGCGAGCAGGATCACCGCGCGTTCCGCTTCGCGCCGTACCGCAAGGGTCACCGTGGCGCCGGCCGGAGAGGCCTCGATGCTGTTGACGAGCAGGCCGTGCAGGGCCTGCTCCACCAGTTCCGGATCGATGCGGGCGGACAGGCCCTGGACCGGATCCTGCAATTGCAGGCGCACGCCGCGCCGCCCGGCCTGCAGGGCGGTCATTCCCATCAGGTCCCGGATGAGCGGCACCAGGTCGGTTTCCTGTCGCTGGGCCTGCAGCGGGTGGAGGTAGGACAGCAGCGATTCGGTCCAGCGTTCCAGCCGGTCGCAGCTGTCCATGATGCCCTGCAGTCCGTCGCGCAGTTCCGGGGGGAGGGCGGGGTCCTGCAGAATCTGGGCGGTGGCGCGGATGCTGGACAGGGGATTGCGGATGTTGTGGGCCACGATCGGGACCAGGGCGCCCAGGGTGGCCTGGCGTTCCGCGCTCACCAGGGCTTTGCGGCTTTCGGCCAGATCCCGGGCCATCTGGTTGATGGCGTCGGCCAGGCGCACCAGTTCCAGCGCGCCCTGCCTGGGCACCGGTTGCGCCAGTTCGCCGGCCGCAAGCACGCGGGTGGACTGCAGCACCTGGGTGAGCGGCTGCAGGAAATGGGTGCGCAGAAAACGCTGGGTCAGCATCCACAAGCCGATGGCGAGCAGGATCGGCACCACGAGCAGCAGCGGCGTGTAGCGCGCGAGGGAGGAAAGTTTGTCCTGCAGGTTGGCCTGCTGCTGGACCAGGAGGCGGTCGATCTGTCCGAAGGCCGTCTCGTAGGCCCGGATGCCGCCGGACTCCAGGTCCACGTCGAGAACCCGTTGCAACAGGCGTTCGTCGGAAGGGACGGGCCCGAACGCCACGAGGTCGGTGTGGCGGTAGATTTCCTGGTAGGCGCGCCGCAATTCGGCCACAGCGGCGGTTTCCTCGGCACCGCGCGCGGTCTGGGCGAGGCGGTGCAACCCGTCTTCGATTTCGCCGCCGAACTTGCGGTACTGGGATTGCGCTTGCGGGTCGTCCAGGAAGGTGGCGTCGAACAGTTCCTTCATCTGGCGATAGAGGGTTCCCCGCATGGCATCCACATCGTGTAGCATGGACTGCAGCCGCAAGGATTCCTGGGTGGTGGACTGCCAGAGGTACAGTCCTCCCGCTCCCAGCACGCTGGTGCAAAACACCAGCATCAGATAGATCGCCGAATAGCGCAGCGTGATCTGGTGGAGGGAGCGCGGCTGGTTCATGGACAGGTTAGTCTATCAGAAGCGCCTTGTGGTAGAATCCGACGTTTAGGTGGGCCGTGTCGGCCTTTAGATTGTCAACCCCGGTTAATGCCATGGCTGAAGCATCGCTCAAGCAATTTGCGCCTTACGTCCCCAAGAAAGGGGAAACGTACATGAACAAGAAGCAGCTGGACCATTTCCGCCGGCTGCTGGACGACTGGAAATCCGAGTTGGGCGAAGACATCGACCGCACGGTGCACACCATGCAGGATGAGGCCACGGTGTTTGCCGACCCCAATGACCGTGCCAGCCAGGAATCGGACATGGCGCTCGAACTGCGCAACCGCGACCGGGAACGCAAGCTCATCAAAAAGATCGAAGAGACCATCGCCAAGATCGATGCCGGCGAATACGGCTACTGCAACAGTTGCGGCGTGGAAATCGGCCTCAAGCGGCTGCAGGCCCGCCCCACGGCAAGCCTGTGCATCGACTGCAAGCAGCTCGAGGAAATGCGCGAGCGCCAGGTCGCCAAGTAGCCCCGCGCCGATTCGATAACCCCTCCTTTCGGCCCTTCCCCATTCGCAGCGTCGACAACCGTCCCATCGCAGTATTCGATTCGGGCATCGGCGGACTGACCGTCGTCCGTGCGCTGCTCGAACGGCTCCCGAACGAACGGATCGTCTACTTCGGAGACACCGCACGCGTTCCGTACGGCGTCAAATCCGAGGCGACCATCACCCATTATGCCGCCCAGATCGTGCGCTTCCTGCTGTCGCGCCAGGTGAAGCTACTGGTCGTTGCCTGCAACAGCATGGCCGCCGTCGCCCGCGACGTGGTGCACGAACTTTCCCCCGTGCCGGTTCTGGACGTGCTGGCCGCGGGGGCCCTGCGGGCCCACCAGGTGAGCCGGAACCGCGCGGTCGGCGTGATCGGCACCCCCGCGACGGTGGGTTCGGGCGCCTACACCCGGGCCCTGCACGGACACGATCCGGCCCTGCGCGTGGTGTCGAAAGCCTGCCCGCTGTTCGTGCCGCTTGCCGAGGAGGGCTGGTTCGACCATGAAGTGACCCGGCTGACCGCGCAGGAATACCTGGCGCCGGTCCAGGCCCAGGGGGTCGATACGCTGATTCTCGGCTGCACCCACTATCCGCTGCTCAAACCCGTGCTGGCGAAGGTCGTCGGGGAGGACATCGCGCTGGTGGATTCCGCCGAGCCCATCGCGGAACAGGCCCTGGCGCTCCTGGCCGGGAGCGGACTGGAAGCCGGCCGGGCCGGGCCGCCCGCCCATGAATATTACGTCACGGACCTGCCCTCGCGCTTTCGCGCCGTGGGCGAGCGGTTTCTTGGCCGCAGCCTGGAAAACGTCGAACGCGTGCACTTGCCGGAATAGGGGAGGGGCTGGGCGGAAGCCTTCGGCTCAAGGGCGCAGCACGGCCCATTGCGTTTCCCAGTCGGCGAGCGGCGGGCGTTTGAAGCCGCTTTTTGCGAACTGGTGCCAGCGCCCGATGACGAAACAAAGCAGCACGTTGGCGTAGGCGCTGGCATTCACGGAAGCCGGAAGGGCGCCGCTGCCGGCAGCGAGCCGGAGGCTCTGGCGCAGGGTGGCTTCGAGCCGGTCGTGCAGCTGGTTGATGCGGGCCTGCAGGCGTTCGCTTTCGTGCACCAGGGCATCGCCGATCAGCACCCGGGTCATGCCGGGGTTTTTTTCGGAAAACCCGAGCAGCAGGGCGAGCACCGATTCCGCCTGGGAGACTCCGTCCGCCTTTTCGTCCAGGATGCGGTTGATGCGGGTGAACAGCGTTTCCTCGATGAACGCGATCAGCCCTTCGAACATCTGCGCCTTGCTGGCGAAATGGCGGTAGAGCGCCGCTTCGGACAGGCCCAGGCGGCGCGCCAGGTTGGCGGTGGTGGTTTTTTCCGCCTGCGGCTCTTCCAGCATGGCAGCCAGCGTTTGCAGGATTTCGTTGCGCCGTTCACCGGGTTTCATGGGTTCCTCCAGGTTGGCCTCTTTCGGGCAAATCAGTGCGGATGGTATCACTGCCGTCTCGGAGCGGGCACGGGCTCATGCTAGAATGGCGCCATTTCATTTGCGCAGCGCAGCCTGGGGACGAGAACGTGGCAGGACATTCCAAGTGGGCGAACATCAAGCACAAGAAAGCGGCCGCAGACGCCAAGCGCGGCAAGATTTTCACCCGCCTCATCAAGGAAATCACGGTGGCCGCCCGCATGGGCGGCGCAGACGCGGGCAGCAATCCGCGCCTGCGGCTGGCGGTGGACAAGGCCTATGACCAGAACATGCCCAAGGACACCATCGAGCGGGCCATCAAGCGCGGCAGCGGCGACCTGGAAGGGGTGAGCTACGAAGAAGTGCGCTACGAGGGGTACGGCATCAACGGGGCGGCCATCATGGTGGATTGCCTGACCGACAACAAGACCCGCACCGTGGCCGACGTGCGCCACGCCTTCGCCAAGTTCGGCGGCAACCTCGGCACCGACGGTTCCGTGGCGTTCCTCTTCACCCACTGCGGCCAGCTCCTGTTTTCGCCGGGGACGGACGAAAACCGGCTCATGGAGGCCGCGCTCGAAGCCGGCGCCGATGACGTGGTCGCCAACGACGACGGCAGTTTCGAAGTGGTGACGCCCCCTTACGAATTTTCCGCAGTCAAGGCCACCCTCGAGAAGGCCGGATTCAAGTCCGAGTTTTCCGAAGTCACCATGAAACCGCAGAACGAAACCGAACTGTCCGGGGAGGACGCGGCGCGCATGCAAAAACTCCTGGACGCCCTGGAAAACCTGGACGATGTCCAGGCGGTTTACACGACAGCCGTTCTGTCTGAATGAATTCGCGCAGGAGGCTCCCATCCGCATTCTGGGCATCGATCCTGGGTTGAGGGTCACGGGCTTTGGCGTGATCGATGCGGGCGCACCGGGGGCCGCCCTGCGCTATGTGGTGAGCGGTTCCATCCGCAGCAGCGAGCGCGACGGGCTGCCCGAGCGCCTGAAGACCCTGTTCGACGGCGTGACGGCCGTGATCGACACGCACAGGCCGGATGCCGTGGCGGTGGAGCTGGTTTTCGTGAACGTCAATCCCCAGTCCACCCTCCTGCTGGGCCAGGCGCGCGGGGCCGTCATCGCCGCTGTCGTGGCCCGCGGCCTGCCGGTGTCCGAATATACCGCCCTGCAGATCAAGCAGGCGGTCGTGGGACACGGCCACGCGGGCAAGGCGCAGGTCCAGACCATGGTGACCCACCTGCTGCAGCTGCCCCAGATGCCGCCGCCTGACCCGGCCGACGCCCTGGCGTGCGCCATCCGGCATGCCCACGCCGGTTCGCCGGCGCTTCCGCGCCCGCTGTCCGGACTCAAGGTCCGGCGCGGCCGCCTGGTGATGTGATGATCGGCCGCCTGTCCGGAATCCTGCTGCAGAAATCCCCCCCACAGATCCTGCTTGACGTGCAGGGGGTGGGGTACGAAGTGGACGTCCCCATGAGCACGTTCTACGACCTGCCTGCTGCCGGCCAGCCGGTGGCCCTGTTTACCCACCTCGTGGTGCGCGAAGACGCCCATCTCCTGTTCGGGTTTCTCACCGAAGCCGAGCGCAGCCTGTTCCGGCAGCTGCTCAAAATCGGTGGTGTCGGTCCGCGCCTCGCGCTGGCCGTGCTGTCCGGCCTGTCCGTGGCCGAACTGGCCGATGCCGTGCAGCGCCAGGACAGTGCCCGCCTGACCCGCATTCCCGGCGTGGGCAAGAAAACCGCCGAGCGGCTGCTGCTGGAGCTCAAGGAAAAACTGGCGCCCCAGGCCGGCATGCTTCCGGCGCCCGGACCTGCCGGAGCGACCCTCTCCGAGATCGGGCATGCGCTCGCCGCCCTTGGCTATAATGAGCGCGAAGCGGGCCGGGCCCTGCGGCAACTGCCCGCGGACCTGCCGCTCGAAGAGGGCATCCGCCGCGCCCTGAAGCTGCTTTCCCGTACGGAATGACATGATCGAAACCGACCGACTGATGGCTGCGACCCCTGCATCCGCCCAGGAAGAAGTCCTGGAGCGGGCGCTGCGCCCGCGCCAGCTTGGCGACTACGTGGGGCAGACCAAGATCCGGGGCCAGCTGGAAATTTTCATCGAGGCGGCGAGGCGCCGCGGCGAGGCGCTCGACCATGCGCTGCTGTTCGGCCCTCCCGGGCTGGGGAAGACCACCCTGGCGCACATCATCGCCCACGAAATGGGGGTGAACCTGCGCCAGACGTCGGGTCCGGTGCTCGAACGTGCCGGCGACCTGGCAGCCCTGCTCACCAATCTCGAACCGCACGACGTGCTGTTCATCGACGAAATCCATCGCCTCAATCCGGTGGTGGAAGAGATCCTGTACCCGGCGCTGGAAGACTTCCAGATCGACCTGATGATCGGCGAAGGCCCTGCCGCCCGTTCGGTCAAGCTCGATCTGCCGCCCTTCACCCTGGTGGGTGCCACCACCCGCGCCGGCATGCTGACCAATCCCCTGCGCGACCGCTTCGGCATCGTGGCGCGCCTCGAGTTTTATACGGTGGACGAACTGGCACAGATCGTGGCCCGCTCCGCCCGCCTGCTCGAAATGACCATCGACGAGGCCGGCACCCGGGAAATCGCCCAGCGGTCGCGCGGCACGCCGCGCATCGCCAACCGCCTGCTGCGGCGCGTGCGCGACTTTGCCGATGTGAAGGCCTCCGGTACCGTGGACCAGTCCGTCGCGGATGCCGGCCTGCGCATGCTGGACGTGGATGGCCGCGGCCTCGACCTCCTGGACCGGCAGCTCCTGCTCACGGTCATCGAAAAATTCGGCGGCGGCCCGGTGGGCGTGGAAAATCTGGCGGCGGCTCTGGGTGAGGAGCGCGACACCATCGAAGACGTGCTGGAACCCTACCTGATCCAGCAGGGCTACCTGCAGCGCACCTCCCGGGGACGCGTGGCGACGCCGCTGGCCTACCAGTATTTCGGGTTGCCGGGCACGACTGCGGGCCCCGGCCTGTTCTAGCCCATGACGACCCGCAAAACCAGCGTGGCCTTGCGCATTTACCACGAAGACACCGATTCCGGCGGGGTGGTCTACCACGCCAACTACCTGCGTTACATGGAACGGGCGCGCACCGAGTGGTTGAGCGAGCGCGGTTTCGGCCACGACGAGGTGGCACGGGACTGGGGGATGCTGTTCGTGGTGCGTGCCCTCGACATCAGGTTCCTGCGCCCGGCCCGGCTGGGCGACCGCCTGCTGGCCAGTGCGGAACTCGTGGAAATGCGGCATGGTCTCATGACTTTTGACCAGCGCGTCGTGCGCGGAGAAGAAGAACTGGCGCGGGCCCGGGTCCGGGTCGCCGGCGTGGATATCGGAAATTTCAAATCGGTGCGTGTGCCTGAACGCATGCGCCAAGCTCTGGGAGTGGATG
This sequence comes from Pseudomonadota bacterium, assembly GCA_021826025.1. Lineage (GTDB taxonomy): Bacteria > Pseudomonadota > Gammaproteobacteria > Burkholderiales > Ferrovaceae > JAKBAT01. The sequence continues at coordinate 41,082 of JAKBBG010000008.1, forward strand.
CGTGAACGTGACAACGGATGTTTCCCTGGTATCGCTCGTGACCAACGCCAGCGTGCTGGTCCAGATCGTGATGGGCCTGCTGCTGGTCGTATCGCTCATGTCGTGGTCCTACATTTTCATGAAAATGCTGACCCTGCGCCGGGCGCGATCGCAAACCACCCTGTTCGAGGAAAGCTTCTGGGGCGGCAGCGACCTCAATACCCTGTACCAGCGCACCGCATCCAACAGCGCCGACACCGGGTCGCTGGAGCGCATTTTCGAAGCGGGATTCCGGGAATTCCAGCGCCACCGCACCGGCGGCATGATGGATGCGACCGCCACCACAAGCGGGGTGCAGCGCGCCATGAAAGCCACGTACCAGCGCGAAATGGACGCCCTCGAATCGCACCTCTCCTTCCTGGCCACCGTGGGTTCGGTCAGCCCCTACGTGGGGCTTTTCGGCACCGTGTGGGGGATCATGAACGCATTCCGGGGGCTCGCCAACGTCGGCCAGGCCACGCTGGCGCACGTGGCGCCGGGCATCGCCGAAGCCCTGGTGGCGACGGCCATGGGCCTGTTCGCCGCCATTCCGGCCGTGGTGGCCTACAACCGCTACGCCCACGAGATCGACCGGCTGGCCATCCGTTTCGAAAGCTTCATGGAAGAGTTTTCCAACATCCTGCAGCGCCAGATCAAGCCCCACAACGGACGCTAAGGCCATGCTTCGCAAACCCCGCCGCGCCATGAGCCAGATCAACGTGGTGCCTTACATCGACGTGATGCTGGTGCTGCTCGTGATTTTCATGGTGACGGCCCCCCTCATCAATCCCGGCCAGGTGGACCTGCCTTCCGTGGGGCAGAACATGGCCCAGCCGAAACAGCCGATCCAGGTGACCTTGCGCCAGGATGGCAGCCTCAGCGTGCAGGACCTCGCGAGCGGAGGCGGGGATACCCCCATTCAGCGCGGCCAGTTGCTGTCCTGGCTCAGGGACGCCCAGCGTCGTGCGCCGGACCAGCCGGTGGTGATTGCCGCAGACCGCAACGTGCGCTACGAGGAAGTGCTGCGCGTGATGGATCTGCTCAAGCAGGCGGACGTGAAGCATATCGGCCTGCTGGCGCGGGCGAGGCCCAGTTGATCCGGGAACTGTCCGCCGAAAGGGGGGTGCGCCCCTGGGCCTGGCTTCTCGCCATCGTCGTGCACCTGGCGTTTGTGGCTGTCCTGGTGTTTGGCGTGGCGTGGCGGCACAAGGTGACGGCGCCGATGCAGGCGGAATTGTGGGACAACCTGCCCGCGCCCGCCACCGTCACCCGGCCGGTGCCGCCGACTCCGGCCCCGCCGCCGCCGCCCGCGCCGGTCAAGGCTCCCGAGCCGCCGCCGGTCCCCAAGGCGCAGGTTCCCGAGCCCGTGAAGACGCCGCCTGCGGCTGACATCGGGCTCAAGAAGAAGGCGCTCGAAAGGGAAAAGGAAGCCCAGGCCCGCCAGCAGGCGCTCAAGAAGCACGAGCGGGAACTGGCCGAGGAAATCCGCCAGCAGCGCGCGGCGGCCCTGAAGGAAGAGGAGCAGGACGAAGCCCGGCGCGAAGCGACGGAGGAACGCCGCCGTGAGGCTGCGGAAGTGGCCAAAAAGGCCCAGAAGGCGAAGGCGGCCCTCATCGACCGCTACAAGCTCGCCATCATCAACAAGATCAAGCTCAACACCGACGTGCCGCTGGGCGTGCCCGACGGCCTGACGCTGGAGGTGGACCTGACCGTGCTGCCCACAGGCGAAATCCTGATGCCCGTCAAAATCGTGAAACCGAGCGGAAACGCGGCCTACGACCAGGCCGTGCTTCGCGGTATCATGCGATCCCAACCCTTGCCGCTTCCGCCGGAGCCTGAATTGCGGCGGGATTTCCGAACCACTCACCTGCAACTCAAACATGAAAAATAGCGTTCTACGCTGCCTGGCGGCGTTCCTGTTCCTGACCGCGCTGTCCTCCCGGGCGGAAATCACCCTTGAAATCGTGACGGAAGGATCGCACCAGATTCCCATTGCGGTGCTGCCCTTCGCCAACGACGGCGCCGGCGACAAGGCCATTTCCCCCATCGTCTCGGCAGATCTGGTGAGATCCGGACTGTTTTCCGCGGTCGATACGTCCGACGTCAATCCCGCGCCGGCGGACATCGAAGGCGTGCACTGGGACGTTTGGCACGAGCGCCACGCCGATTACGTGGTGGTGGGCAACGTGGTGCAGCTGCCCAACGGGCATCTGGAAGCCCGGTTCCGCCTGCTGGACGCGACAAACCAGATGGCCCGGGTCAATCAGGCATTCGAAGGGTCGCCCGAACAATACCGCATGATCGCGCACCACATCGCGGACGCGATTTTTGAAAGCATCACGGGCGACAAGGGCATGTTCAGCACCCGCATCGCCTACATCACCAAGCAGGGCAACGTGCGCAGCCTCAAGGTGGCCGACAGCGATGGTTTCAACGAGCAGGCCATGCTCACCACAAGCGAACCCATCATTTCGCCGCGCTGGTCGCCGGACGGCAAGCGCATGGCCTACGTCACCTTCGAGCTGCGCCGGCCGATGGTGGTGGTGCAGACGCTCGCCACCGGCGCCCGCAAGATCGTGGCCAATTTCAAGGGCAGCAACAGCGCGCCGGCCTGGTCCCCGGACGGCCGCCAGCTGGCCGTGGTGCTGACCAAGGACGGGCACTCCCAGATCTACCTCATCAATGCGGACGGATCCGGACCGCCGCGACGCCTGTTGAGCAGCGGCGGCATCGACACCGAGCCGGTGTTTTCCCCGGACGGCCAAACCCTCTACTTCACATCCGACCGCGACGGCGGCCCGCAAATCTACCGGGTGGCCCTGAACAGTCCGGATGCGCCCCAGCGCCTGACCTTCGGCAGCACCTACGCCGTCTCTCCCCGGCTGAGCCCGGACGGCAAGCTGCTCACTTACGTGCAGCGTGACGAAGGCGAGTTTCATGTGATGCTCATGGATCTGGCGACCGGCCAGACCCAGGCCATGACGAACACCAGCCTTGACGAATCCCCCACGTTTGCCCCCAACGGAAAGTACATTTTGTACTCGACGGAGATGCAGGGACGCGGAATTCTTGCTATTGTTAGCACCGATGGAAGGATCCGGCAGAAGCTCACTACCCATACCGGGGACGTTTACGAGCCTGTCTGGGGTCCCCTCCAGTAAACCAATTTTGGGGTTGGCGCGTTAGCAAGCCGGGTGCCGGTTTACACCTGATTATGGAGACGCTTCAAAATTACCCTGCTTAAACTTGAGGAATAACATGAAAAAAACGATATTTGCACTTGCCGTGACTAGTGTTTTGGCTGCCTGCAGCTCCACGCCGCCGGAAACCACCTCGGCCCCCGTGGCTGAAAAGACCGCCGCAGCGCCCGCCCATGCTCCCATGGCGGCCGAGCAGCCTGCCGTGAAGCCCATGCTGTATCCGCCCAAAGGGGTTGGCGGCGCGCTGGGCGAACGGAGCATCTATTACGATTTCGACAAGTACGCCATCAGGGACCAGTACAAGCCGGTCGTCGATGCCCATGGCGCATTCCTGCTGTCCCACCCCGCCTCCAAGGTCATTCTGCAGGGTAATTGCGACGAGCGCGGCAGCCGCGAGTACAACCTGGGCCTGGGCCAGCGCCGCGCCGACAGCGTGCGCAAGGTGCTCGCAGCCAAGGGCGTCAAGGACAGCCAGATGGAAACCATCAGCTTCGGCAAGGAAAAGCCCCGCAACCCCGGCCACAACGAAAAGGCCTGGGCTGAAAACCGCCGCACTGACATCGTCTACCAAGGCGAGTAATTCTTGAAACTGCGGTTTGGACGCGTGGCCCCGGGCCTGCCCGGGGCCTTCTTGCTCTTGTTGCTGGCTTTCGGCGCCCAGGCCGGGATTTTCAGCGACGACGAAGCACGCCAGTCCATCAACGAACTGCGTTCCCAGCAGGACACCCTGAGCAAGCAGGCCCAGACGCTCGACGAGCGCATCACGCGCATGGAATCCGCCCTCCAGAGCTATCCGGACACGGTAAGCCGCCTTGAAAGCCTGGGGCAGGACCTGGCCCAGCTGCGCGGCAAAGTGGATGCGCTGGCCAACCAGATCGACGCCATGGACAAGCGCTCCCACGCGCTCTACCTCGACCTCGACACCCGCCTGAAGGCGCTGGAAGCCGCCGCCGCTCCCAAGGACGCCGCACCGGCAGCCGACGGCGCGCCCGGGGCCGGGGCCGATGCCGCCAAAGGCGACGAGGCCAAGGCCGACAAGGCGGAGGATGCCGCCGCGGCGCTCTACGACAAGGCGCTCGCCGCTTTCAACGACGGCAACTACGCCCGTTCCCTCAAGCAGTTCCAGTCCTTTCTGAAGGACAACCCCCAGGATCCCAAAGCGGTCAACGCGCTTTACTGGATCGGCATGAACCAGCTGTCCCTCAAGGATTTCAAAGGCGCGCGCACTTCCAACGAAGCGCTGTTCAAAAAACATCCCGATTCGAGCAAGGCCCC
>JAKBBG010000009.1 GCA_021826025.1 Pseudomonadota bacterium
GGGGCCGGGATCGGGTATGCGCGCAACGAGATCAACCGTGCCCGCCAGGCCTTTCTGGCGGCGGGCAACTACGACCTGTTCATCGGCGACGGCAATCTTGCCTATGCGCCCGAGGCGGTGCTGGAAACCTACTACAGGATCGGGCTTGCCAAATCCCTCCAGCTCACCCTGGACTGGCAACATATCGACAATCCCGCCTACAATCAGCAGCGCGGACCCGTCAGCGTGTACGGCGTCCGCGTTCATTGGGAAATATAGCCTTCCGGAGCCGACCCCCGCCCGGCCTGTCAGGCACGCTTAACGTTGCCGGACCAGGCTTTCGAATTGTGCGTTCGGCAGGGCCTTCCCGAACAAATATCCTTGATAGGCATCGCAGGCGAAGTTCGCGAGCAGCTTGAGCTGCTCGTCCGTTTCCACGCCTTCGGCGATCGTGCTGATGTGGAGGTTGTGGGCCATCGCGATGATGGTGCGGACGAGCGCAACGTCATTTGGGTTGGTGGCGAGATCGCGCACGAAGGATTGGTCGATCTTGATTTGATCGATGGGCAGGCGCTTCAGGTAGGACAGCGAAGAATACCCCGTGCCGAAATCATCCAGGGTCAGGTGCACTCCCAGCGCGCTCAGGCGATCCATGACCACGATCGTCGATTCGCTGTCTTCGAGCAGCATGCTTTCGGTAATCTCGAGCTTGAGGTGGCTGACCTGGGCGTCGTGACGGGCAATCGTGTCCCCGAGCCTTTCCACAAAGCTTGGATGCCGCAGCTGCCGCGAGCTCACGTTGACGGACAGGACCAGGTCCCGGGTGGCGGGGTCGCGGCCCCATGCCGAAAGCTGGGCGCAGGCCGCTTCCAGAACCCAGTCGCCGATGCCCAGGATCAGGTCCGATTCCTCAGCAATCGGAATGAACTCGGCCGGCGAGATGATTCCCCTGTCGGGATGGCTCCATCGAATCAGGGCCTCAGCGCCCACGGGACAGCGACTGCCGTCAACCTGAATCTGGTAAAAGAGCTTAAATTGGTCCTGGTCCAGGGCGATGCGCAGGTCCCGCTCCAGCGAGGCATGCGCGTTGATCGCTTCCTGCATCTTCTGGTCGAAGAAGCGCAGCGTGTTGCGGCCGGCCCGCTTGGAATGGTACATGGCGATGTCGGACTGCTTCATGATCTCTTCGGCCCGTTCCTTTCCCGAGAAAATCGTCACGCCGATGCTCGGCGTATTGTGGTGCCGGACGTCACCCAGCTGAAACCCCCTGTTCAGCTGTGCAAGCAGCTTGGTTCCGATCTCCTTGGCCTTTTCGGCGACATCGAGCGGATCTTCTCCAAGGTCCACCACCAGCACGACAAATTCGTCCCCTCCCAGCCGGGCAACCGTGTCCCCCTCGCGCAGGGAATACGTGATCCGTTCGGCCACCTGCTGGAGCAGCGAATCCCCCATGTCGTGACCCAGGGTGTCGTTGACCATCTTGAAGTTGTCGAGGTCGAGCAGGAGCAGGGCGCCTTTGCGCCCGCTGCGCACACTTGCGGTCATGGCCTGGTGAAGCCGGTCCATGAAGAGGCGGCGGTTGGGAAGGCGGGTCAGGGTATCGTAGAACGCAAGGTCCCTGATTTCTTCCGCTGCTGCGCGGTGCATCGTGATATCGGTAAACGTGCCCACATAGTTGACCACTTTGCCCTGGACGTCCCTTACGGCCGTAATGACCAATCGCTGCAGGTACAGGGCCCCGTCCTTTCTGCGGTTCCACAGCTCCCCCTCCCAGCTGCCGGTGGTCGCAATGCGATGCCACATTTCCTTGAAGAACGCCGAATCCTGCTTGTCGGAACGCAGGATCCCGGGGGTCTTCCCGATGCATTCCTCCGGCTTGTAGCCGGTGATCTGCACGAAAGCGTCGTTGACCCTCAGGATCACGGAATTCGCGTCCGTGACCATGATTCCTTCCTGCGTCTGGAAAGCGACGGCGGAAAGCCGCAGTTCCGATTCGGCCTCCTTGCGCTTGGTGATGTCCTGAAAGGTCACGGCGCATTGCTTCGGTGCCGGCCGGTACGCGGATACGGCATAGGTGACTCCCAGCAGGTCCGACGTCTGTTCGAATTGCCGCGGTTCCCCCGTCAGGGCGACCCTGGCATAGGTTCCGATCCAGTCGGCCGCGTCCTTTTCGATGCCGGGCACCGCTTCCGTCAGGCGTTTTCCAATGGCCTCCTGGAGTTTCACGCCGGTGGTTTTCTCAAAGCTTGTGTTGGCCGCAAGAATGGCCAGGTCAACCGGCATGCCCTTGGCGTCCTGCACGACTTCAAACAAGACGAAACCGGCATTCATGTGCTCAAAAAGTGCCCGGTATCGCGTTTCGGATTCCAGGATTCTTGCCTGCGCCAACGCGCGTTCCGTGATGTTCACCACCATCCCGCGGCTGGAAAGATAGTCCCCCTGCGCATCGTAGATGGCGCTTGCGCTCAGCAGGGCCGGGAAGGTGCTCCCGTCCTTTCGGACCACTTCATAAGGGTAGTTATAGAGATGCCCCTTCTTCTTGAATTCTTCGAACAACAGCGGAAATTTCCTGGCATCTTCGCGGATCACAATATCCGACCATTTCAATTTTCCGACCACTTCCTCCCGGGTGTAGCCTATCCAGGACAGTTCCGTGTCGTTGATGCGAACAAAGGTGCCGTTGAGGTCAAGGGAGTGGTATCCCAGGGGGGCGTTGTTATACAGGTCGTCGAGTTCCTCGGCGATCTTCTTCAGGGATTGCTCGGAATGCTTGCGCTCGGTGATGTCCTGCGTGACGCCACGGTACCCCATGAAGCGCCCGTCGGGGGAGACTATCGGGTCGCCCCCCATCAAGAACCACCGCATTTCCCCGTGAACGTTTTGCACCCCGCCTTCCAGGCCCCTGAATGGCCGGTGCGCCCTGAGCGCTTCACGGTGGTCTTTCCACTGTTCTTCGGAAATGCCGATAAAAGGGAGCTCCCAGCGGGCCTTGCCGATGTAGCTCTGATAATCCAGTCCGGACCGCACGGCGATGCTTGGCGAAATTGCGCGGAAACGGAAGTTCTCGTCGAGTTCCCAGAAGTAGTCGGAGGAAATGTTGGCGAGGTTCCTGAAGATTTCCCTTTCATTCTCGAGCGCGGCCTCCACCGCCTTGCGCGAAGAGATGTCCTCGGTGAGGATCATGATTCCCCCGATCTGCCCCTTCGCGGCAAACCAGGGTCTCACTTCCCATCGGAGCCATAGCACCGACGCGTCTTCCCGGTCGAAGCGGTCTTCCGGTGCGGTGAGGATCTCGCCGCAGAGCGCGCGACGGTGGGCTTCCTTCCAGCGTTCAGGAATATCGGGGAATATCTCGTAGTGGCTTTTCCCGAGGATGTCCGAATGCTTGAGCTTGTAGTCCTCGATCCAGCGGCGGCTCGCCGCCAGGTAGCGCATATCCAGGTCAAGAATGGCGATGGCCGCCGGGACATGTTCGATGAGCAGTTTGAGCTGCTCATCGTTTTCCTGCCACCCCATGGGGGTCCGGATGTGTTCGTTCATCTCTTCCGCCTGCCGGCACGTAGCGTATGGGCTGAAATTTCTCGAACGTTTTTGAAGGCCTGTTTTGGATAAAGTCTACTGTAGGGCAAGAATCCCTCGCAATGGCCGCAGGGATGGAGTGCCATTGTGACGGCCTTGTGTTGCTTTTTCGTATTCTGTTGTAAGAAATTTGCGCCGGCGCAGACTAATGGTCATGGATGATACTTTTATTGCGCCTTGATCCAGCGCCGATCGAACGATATTGCACGAGGTGCCACATGTCACAAGCCTGTTCCACCGAATCCAGAAAAACCGGAAGCTGCGGCTGCAGCGCCCGTCAAGGCCTCATGATCATGGCGGGTTTTCTGATCGCCGGACTCGCAGGCGTGTGGCTCGTCGCGCATCTGGGCTGAATGACGGCAACGAGAACCGGAGCCCGGTCCGTCATGGCGGGAGGGCCTTCGCTGCCGGGAGGTTAGGGCAGGACGGCCTGTTGTTCGACCTGGACGCTGAGCGCCCCGTCGCTCAGCCAGACTTGGCCGTCCTGAATGGTGCAGTGGAGTTTCATGGAGGGCCGGACCAGGTCCACCAGTGCTTTGGTGGATTCCGCCGGCAGGTTGATCAGCGTCAGGTTCTTCAGTTTTTCCAGGGCCCCGAGATTCTGCCTGATCCAGACGTCGGCGGCGCGGCCGCCGTAGCAATACACCTTCACGCGCTCGGAGCGGTTGCACGCCTTGCGGATCAGCCGTTCGTCTGGGAGCCCGACATCGATCCACAGCAGGGCAGCGCCCGTCAGGTCGTTCAGGACCAGATCCGCCTCGTCCTCGGCACTGAGCCCCCGCCCGAAAGCGAGGTGCTCGTCGGCATTGAGGGCAAAGGCCAGTATCCGCACCATCAGGCGTTCGTTCGTTTCCGAAGGGTGGCGAGCCAGCACCAGGGCATGTTCCTGGTAATAGGCACGCTCCATGTCCGCCACCTGCAGGGCGGCCTTGAAGATGGCGGATTTGTCGGCCATCAGGGTTCGCGCACCCAGGTCTGCGTCCGGCCGAACAATGAAAAGCCCAGGTAACCTCGCACTTCCAGCGTGTTGCTTTTGACTTTCATCTTGCAGCGGTAGATCCGGCCATTGTGCGGGTCGAGGATTTGCCCGCCGCTGTATTCGTCGCCGTCCCGTTTCATGCCCCACAGGATCACCATGCCGGTGACGGGCTGTCCTTTGCGCGCGCCGCTGCATTCGTCGCAACGGGCGTCCAGGGGATGGCCGGGCCGCGGCAGGATCCGCACCACCCGGCCTTCCAGCATCCCGTCCAGGGTGTCGATGCGCACCAGGGAGGCGGCCTGCCCGTCTTCGTCATCGAAGGTGCGCCAAAGTCCCACCGGGGAAAATTCGGCGGCATGGGCGGCCAGGGCGGCGAGGCACAGGATCAGGACGGCGAACGGGAAAACGGCGCGCTTCACGGGGAGATCTCCGACAGGGTTCGGCCCATTATACGCCCACGGGCAGGGCTGCCCGGTCCACCACCTGGCGCAACACGAAGCTCGAATGCACGCCGGTGACCCCGGTGATCTGGGTGATGCGCTCGAGCAGCAACTCCTGATAGGCTTCCATGTCCCGCGCCACCACCTTGAGCTGGTAGTCGGCAGCCTGGCCGGTGATCAGCAGGCATTCCACCACTTCCGGAATTTTCGCGACCGACGCCTCGAAATGTCGGAAACGCTCGGGCGTGTGCTGGTCCATGGAAATATGGATGAGCGCCATGAGCGACAGCCCGAGCGCCTTGGGATCGACCCGGGCGCGGTACCCGGCGATGACGCCGGCTTCCTCCAGCGCGCGCACCCGGCGCAGGCAGGGGGAAGGCGACAGCCCGACGCGGTCGGCCAGTTCCTGGTTGCTCAGCCGTCCTTCCTGCTGCAGCGTTTCGAGAATGCGCCGGTCCAGGCGGTCGATTTCCATGATATTGCCCCGATGGTTCCATGAAAGGCATATTATGCCTTTACATATGCATTAATGGCAATAATATTCCAAATATGCGGGATTTTTCCGCAAAAACGCAATCATCTGCCGCGCCCCATCCCGTAACATGGGCCTATCGCATTGCCTCATGCACCCAGGAGCCGCCGTCATGCTGAAAGACCCTTCGCGCAAGTACAGCCCGTTTCCGGCCGTCCCCTTGCCGGACCGCCAATGGCCGAACCGCACCCTCGTCCGCCCCCCCGTCTGGATGAGTACCGACCTGCGCGACGGCAACCAGGCGCTGTTCGAGCCCATGAATGCGGAACGCAAGCTGCGCCTGTTCCGGACCCTGTGCGCCGTCGGCTTCAAGGAGATCGAAGTGGCGTTTCCGTCGGCCTCGCAAACCGATTTCGATTTCGTGCGCACGCTCATCGAAGGCGACCATGTGCCCCCGGACGTCACCATCGAAGTGTTGACCCAGGCCCGCGAACACCTGATCCGGCGCACCATGGATTCCCTGAGCGGCGCGCGCCGCGCCATCGTGCACGTGTACAACGCCACGTCGAAACCGTTCCGGGACGTCGTGTTCGGCATGACCCGGGCCGAAGTGGTGGAGATGGCCGTATCAAGCGTCCGCCTCATCCGGAAACTGGCCGAAGCGCAGCCGGCCACGGAATGGGTGCTGGAATACAGCCCGGAAACCTTTTCCGCCACCGAGCTCGACTTTGCGCTGGAAATTTGCGATGCGGTCACCGCCGCCTGGGGCGCGCGGCCGGACCGCCCCGTCATCCTGAACCTCCCGGCCACGGTGGAAGTGGCCACCCCCAACGTGTACGCCGACCAGGTGGAGTGGATGCACCGCCATCTGGCGCGGCGCGACAGCGTGGTCCTGAGCGTGCATCCCCACAACGACCGGGGCACGGCCGTGGCGGCGGCGGAACTGGCCGTCATGGCCGGAGCCGACCGCGTGGAAGGTTGTCTGTTCGGCAACGGGGAGCGCACCGGCAACGTGGACGTGGTGACCCTGGCGCTCAACCTGTACACCCAGGGCATCGACCCGGGGCTCGACTTCTCCGACATCAACGCGGTGGCGCGCACGGCGGAATATTGCACCCAGCTGCCCATCCACCCGCGCCACCCCTACGTGGGGGATCTGGTGTTCACCGCATTTTCCGGGTCGCACCAGGACGCCATCAAGAAGGGCTTTGCGGCGCAGCAGCCCGACCAGCCCTGGAACGTTCCCTACCTCCCCATCGATCCGGCCGACCTGGGGCGCAGCTACGATTCCGTGATCCGGGTCAACAGCCAGTCCGGGAAAGGGGGCATCGCCTACCTGCTGGAAACGGAATACGGCGTGGTGCTGCCGCGCCGCCTGCAGGTGGAGTTTTCGGGCGCAGTGCAGCGCCACACCGACGCCCACGGCGGCGAAATGAGCGCCGCGGAAATCTGGGCGCTGTTTTCCAGGGAGTACCTGGACGCGGCGAAGCCGCTGCGCTACGTGGAACACCATCTGTTCGAGCACGGCAGCGCCCAGGGCATCCGCCTGACGGTGGAGGCCGGGGGCGTGACCCATCTGCTGGCGGGCGAAGGCAACGGCCCCATCGATGCTGCCGTGCACGCCCTGCGCACGCTGGGCCTCGACATCCAGGTGCGAAGCTACGAGGAGCGTTCGCTCGGGCGCAGCCAGGAAGGGGGCAATGCCCAGGCCTGCGCCATCATGGAAGTCACGCGCCCGGGCAGCGGCGTTGAATGCCACGGGGTCGGGCTCGACCCCAACATCGTCACGGCCTCGGTCAAGGCGCTGGTGAGCGGGGTCAACCGCCTGGGAACGGCCGCCCGGGCCGAACCCGCAATCCGCGAAGCCTGAGCGCCATGGCCAGGCAATTCGACGCGCTGACGGAACAGCATCGCGCCTTCATCGAACGGCAGAAGCTGTTTTTCGTGGCCACGGCGACGGCGGACAGCCGCATCAACATTTCGCCCAAGGGAATGGATTCGTTTCGCGTGCTGGACGACCGGCAGGTGCTGTGGCTCAACCTCACGGGCAGCGGCAACGAAAGCGCGGCCCACGTGCAGCGGGACTCCCGCATGACCCTGCTGTTCTGTGCCTTCGAAGGGGATCCCATGATCCTGCGCCTGTTCGGCCATGCCCGGGTACTCCATCGCCTGGATCCGGACTGGGAATCCTGCAGGGACCGGTTCCCCGCCATGCCGGGGGCGCGCCAGATTTTCCGGATGGCCGTGGATAGGGTCCAGACCTCCTGCGGGACGGGCGTTCCTTTCTACGAGTATCGGGGCGAACGCGATTTCCTCAATCCCTGGGCTGCCCGCAAAGGCGAGGAAGGGTTGCGACGCTACTGGGAGGAAAAAAACCGCTTCAGCATCGACGGAATTCCCACGTTCGTGACGGAGAAAAGCGGATAGCGGGCTTCGGCGCGGAAGTGACAGGGGGGCGCAATGCCGCCACAATGAAACCCTGTCAGCCGGCGGAGGAATGAACGCGATGGAACAGCGCAAACCGCGCATCGGCCTGGCCCTGGGAGGCGGGTCGGCCCGGGGATGGGCGCACGTGGGGGTGATCCGGGCCCTGGAGGAGGCCGGTGTCCGGCCCGACCTGGTGTGCGGCACGTCGGTGGGGGCCATGGTGGGCGCGGCCTATGCCGCCGGCGAGCTCGACCGCTTCGAACAGTGGCTGCGCGACATGAGCCTGCGCGACGTGTTCTCCTTCATGGACGTCACGCTCAACGGCGGGATGCTCAAGGGCGACCGGCTCATGGACTTTTTTCGCAGGACCTTTGTGGACAGGCCCATCGAGGACCTGCCCATGCCGTTCGCGGCGGTGGCCACGTCGCTGCAGGCCGGAACCGAAGTGTGGCTGCGGGAAGGGTCCACGGTGGACGCGGTCCGGGCTTCCATCGCGATGCCGCTGCTGTTCACGCCGGTCCTCCACCAGGGCGCGTTCCTGGTGGACGGCGGGCTGGTCAACCCGGTGCCGGTGTCGCTCGCGCGCGCCATGGGTGCGGAACTCGTGATCGCCGTGGACCTCAGCACCGACATCGTGGGGCACCGGCTGCGCGAAATCCCGGAAGAACGGGAACCGTCCGGCGGATGGCTGCGCCGGCTGCAGGAGCGGCTGGGATTTCCCAGGAAAAACGGCGAGGAGCAGGCGGCTGCGCTGCCTTCCGTGCTGGACGTGCTCGCCTCCAGCATCAACATCATGCAGGTGCGCATCACCCGAAGCCGCATGGCGGGAGACCCTCCGGACGTGATCATCGCGCCGCGCCTGGCGCATTTTGGCCTGTTTGATTTTCACAGGGCCCAGGAAGCCATCGAGGCGGGCAGGCACAGCGTGGCCGTCAGCCAGCATGGCCTGCATGTGGTGCAGGCGTGATGTTTCAGGTGGCCGGGGGGACGGCCGCCCGGGCGATGGCGGCCGCGTCGGGCAGGTCCGCCACCGACCAGCAGGCGTCCATGACTTTCCTGATTTGGGCCGCGGGCAGGATGCCTTCAGCAAGATCGGTGAATTTCGCTTCCAGCTGACGGTCCGTCATGGGCACCTCAAGGCTGCCGACGGCGTGGGTGATGTGGCGGTGCAGCTTGCGCCCGTCCTTCAGGGTGATGAGCATGTCCACCTGCTCGGGCTGGATGGCCGGGTCCACCTGCACGTGCACGCGCTCGCGCAGCGCCATGATGCGGGGGTCATTGACCGCGCGCGCGCTGAATTGCTTTTCGCCGGCGGCCCCTTCCACGATGGCCACGGCGACGGCATGGTAGACGCTGAATTTTCCTTCCAGTCCGGTCCGCGGCGTTTTCTTCCCGGTCAGCTCCAGCACCAGGGGGTTGGCCCGCAGGTCCACGGAAGCGATCTGGTCGGCGCCGAGATGGTACTGGTTTCGCAGCTGGATGGCGGCATCGATGGCCGGATGGATCACGATGCCGCAGGCGAACGGCTTGTAGGTATTGAGGGCGGCTTCATACCGCTGTCCCAGGCCTTCCGTGATCTCCCGGTAATCCTGTTTGGTGCTGATGGTGTTGGCCCAGCCGCGTTTCGCCTCGATCATGCCGTCCGAGCTCGTGAAGTTGCGGGCGGCGAGCAGGGCCGCGAACAGGCCGTTGGCGGCGGCCCGTCCCGGATTGAAGCTCTTGTTCATGGAGCCGAAGGATTCCCGCAAGCCCACGGGCTGGGAGGCGGCGAGCCCCAGGGCCCAGACCATCTGCTGTTCGCTCAGTCCCATCAGCCTGCCTGCCGCCGCCGCCGCGCCGAAGGGACCGGTGGTGCCGGTAATGTGCCAGCCCGCGTCATAGTGGTTGGGGTAGACCGCGTTGCCGATCCTGCAGGACGTTTCGACCCCCAGCACGAGGGCGTTCAGGAAATCCTTTCCGGACACCGGATGGTATTCGGAATACGCCAGGATGGCTGATGCCACGGGACCTGCGGGGTGGATGATGGTCTTGAGGTGGGTGTCGTCGAAATCGAAGATGTGGCTGGATACGCCGTTTACGAATGCGGCGTTCATGATGTCGAAGCGTTCGTGCCGGCCGAGCAGGCTCGCCTGTCCCGGCCCGGAAAACGGCGAGAGGGCCGACACCGCGCAGTCGATGCTTTCGTGCCGCGAGCCCCCCACGGCGACGCCCACCCAGTTGAGCAGGGTGCGGGCGCCTTCGTGCCGCACGGATTGCGGCAGGTCTTCGAACCGGGCCTGCACGAGGTAGCGCGCCAGGATGTGCGTGACGCCAGGGGCAGGGGCTGCCTGGGCAGGCTCGGGCTTGTCGTGTGCCTGCGCAAGGCCTGTCGCAGGGGCCGCCACCGCGGCCACGCTGCCCTTCAGGAAGTCACGTCGGTTCAATGGGGGCATGCGCGCTATGGTACTCCAGAGCCCTAGCCCCAGTCAGCCAGGGTGCGCAAATAGGTAATCACGTCTTCGCGGCTCAGCATGCCGATGACCTGCCCGTTGTGCAGCACGGGCAGCTGGTTGACGCCATCGCGGTCCATCCGCTGCAGGGCATGCCACAGGGTCGCTCCGGGCGCGATGCTGAGGGCCTGGTCGAGCGGCAGCATGACCTGCCCCGTGGTTTTCCGGCTCCATTCGGGGCGGGGGGTCGAGCGGATCTGCTGGGGGGTGACCAGGCCGACGGGGCGGCCGTTCTGGTGCACCAGGAAGCAGCGCCGGGGCCCGCTGAGAATGTAGTCGTCCACCAGGTGCTGCAGGGAAAGGTCGGCGGGAACGTCGGGGCAGGAAGGGTTCATGATCTGCGCCACGGTGTGCTGCGACAGGAGGTCCCGGAAAACCCCCTCCTGCAATTGCGATTTGGCGGCGTTGTCGAGAAACCAGCCGATGAAAGCGATCCACAACCCGCCGCCCAGGTTTCCCGAAAGGCTCTGCCAGACGCCGACCAGGATGAGCAGGAACGCCAGAGCGCGGCCTGCCGTGGCGGCCGTTCTGGTGGCGCCGCGCAGGTTTCCGGTGTACGCCCAGAGCAGGGCGCGGAACAGGCGCCCGCCGTCGAGAGGGTAGCCGGGCAGAAGGTTGAACAGGGCCAGCGTCAGGTTGATGTAGGCGAGGTACTTGAACAGGCCTGCAAGCGGCCCGAATCCCGCGGCCGCCCCCTGCAGCAGGTGGCAGGCGAGGGCCAGGGCCAGGCTCACCAGCGGGCCTGCCAGGGCGATCAGGAATTCTGCGGAAGGGCTTGGCGCTTCGTCCGCAATTTCTGCGATGCCGCCAAAAATGTGCAGCGTAATGCTGCGAACGCGGACCTTGTAGTGCAGGGCCACGGCCGAATGGCCCAGCTCGTGCAGCAGGACGCTGGCAAAAAAGGCGATGGCCGTGAACGCCCCCATGATCCAGTAGCGGCCTTGGGGCCAGTCGGGGAATTCGGAAGGGTAGTAGCTTCCCGCCAGCATCCAGGTCAGCAGGGTGAAAATGAGGAACCAGGAAAAATCGAGGCTGACCGGGATGCCCAGGATCCGCCCGAGGGGAATGCGTTGCTGCGCCATGGATGCCACCTTGTCGTTTCCGCTCAATATTTTGCCAGGAATGTCGATACCCTACTTTAAGCGTCAGTATAGTGCGCCCCCAGGAGGGACTGGCCATGAAACACGACATGGAAGAGCGGACGGAAGAGAAGCCAGACGACGGCGGTGACGGCGAGGCCGGTCGCGGCAGGGGCCGCAAGGGCAGGGAACATCCCGCAGGCAGGTCAGCCAGGGGAGGCGCGGTGGCCTACATCAGCCTCGCGCTCGGCGTGCTTTCGCTCGCCCTGGCGGCAGGCGCCTTGTACGTGGTCCGGTCCGGGCAGGAGAAAGTCGTCGAAGCGGCCGCCCGCGTCAACGAGCTGTCCCAGCGCCTGGCTGCGGCCAACGAGGCCTTTTCCAGGTACCAGGCGTCCGTGAAGCAGCAGAAGGCCCTGGAAAACGAAACGAACAAAAGGCTGGACGAACGGGACGCGCTGATCATCCATGCCCTGACCCAGGTTCAGACGCGGCTCAAGGTATCGCCCACCCTGGAGAAGATGCTGGAGCCGGTCGGTGCCCCTGCCGCAGCGCCCGCCCCTGAAGCGGCGGCTGCCGCAGCGCCGCCGCAAGCCCCGAAGGCCCCGCCTCCCGAAACTGCCAAGGACAAAATCCATTCGCAGGTGCAGGGCATTCGCGACGCGATCCGGAAGTTCAACGAAAACTAGGCCTGGGGAAAAAACCGGGCCTCGAACTCTTCGGCAGCCAGGGCGGGGGCAAACAGAAACCCCTGGGCGTAATCGCAGCCTGCCTGGATCAGCAGATTCTTCTGGGTTTCCGTTTCGACCCCTTCGGCGATGACCTGGATGCCCAGCTTGTGGGCCATGACGATGATGGCTTCGCAGATGGCAAGGCCGTCCGAATCCGGGAGCAGGTTTGCGGTGAAGGACCGGTCGATTTTTACGAAGTCGATTTCAAACTTCCTGAGGTAGGCCAGCGAGGAATAGCCGGTGCCGAAATCGTCGAGGGCGATCCGGATTCCGGCCCCGTGAAGATTTCCGAGCGTCCTTGCGATGGGCGGATGCGCGTCCAGCAGCAGGCCTTCGGTGATTTCCACCACGATGCTGTCCCCCGACAACCCGAAGGTTCGCAGCAGCTCCAGCCAGCGCTCCTGCTGGCGGCCGTCGCCGCGGAACTGGACCGGCGACTTGTTCACCGTCACCTGGAAATCCGGGCAAATCGTGCGCCAGCGCGCCGTCTGGCGCACGGACTGCGCGAAGACCTCGTCGCCGACGGCAGTGATCAGGCCGGAATCTTCCGCCACCGGGATGAACTCTCCCGGATACACCAGCCCCCGTTCCGGATGGTCCCAGCGCACAAGCGCTTCGGCTTTCGAGATTTTTCCCGTGGCCAGTTCCACGATGGGCTGGTAGTGCACCAGAAGCTGGCTCGCCTGTACGGCGGAGCGCAAGTCGTTGGCCGTGCGCATGCGCTGGAATGCGGCGGCCTGCATGGACGGCGTGAAATAGTGGGAACAGTTGCGCCCGCTGCTTTTGGCCGCGTACATGGCCTGGTCCGCATTCTTGACCAGCGTTTCGATGTCGGTCGCGTCGTGCGGATATAGGGTGATGCCAACACTGGTGGTGACATAGACGACTTCGTTGCCGATGTGGAACGGCTGGGCGATGCGCTCGATGATGGTTTGCGCGATCCGGGATACGTGGCTTGCGTCTTCCAGGTTATGGAGCAGGATGGTGAACTCGTCGCCCCCCAGGCGCGCCACCGTGTCCGAAGCGCGGACACACCCGAGCAGGCGCTGCCCCGCTTCGCGAAGCAGCCGGTCCCCGATGTCGTGGCCCAGGGTGTCGTTGATTTCCTTGAACCGATCGAGGTCGAGAAACATCAGGGTGAGCGACTGGTGCTGGCGCTGCGCCTTCCTGATTTCCTGTTCGAAGCGGTCCAGGAACAGGATCCGGTTGGGCAGCTCCGTAATGGCGTCGAAATGGGCCAGCCGGCGCATTTCCGCTTCGGAATGCTTGCGTTCGCTGATGTCGGTATGCGTGCCGACCATGCGCAAAGGCCTGCCGTCGGGCCCGGTGCTCACGATCATGCCTCGGCTCAGGGTCCATTTCCAGGAGCCGTCCTTGCAGCGCATGCGGAATTCGGACTTGAAAATCGGGGTGTTGCCTTCAAGGTGGTTCCGGATGTCCTGCACGGCCTGCGCCAGGTCGTCCGGATGGATCAGCTGGCGTCCGGCCGTGGCCGTGTCGCCCACCTCCTCCCCGGAGTATCCGTAGATTTCATGCCACTGGTCCGAGCGGAACACGCGGTCCGTGTCCAGATGCCAGTCCCACACTCCCATGTCGGACCCTTCCAGCGCCAGCTTCCAGCGCGCTTCGCTGATCTGCAGGGAGGTGGCTTGTGCGTCCTTTCCGCGCAGTTTCGCGTACAGGTCGGTCCATCGCTGCCGGAGAATCTGCTTCACTTTTGTCCTGAAGTTCTTGACCACATGTCAGGCCAGCTTTCCGCCAGTGTCCGGCAGGGGCCCGGGCACTTTGAGGAATTCTCGCCAAGCTGTCATTATGGACGGACTGGACTAATTCCAAAAGAGGGGGGACGGCATGAAAACGAAGGTCAAGGCATTCCCGGGTTCCGATGAAGGCGTCACGTCGCTCGAATACGCGTTGCTGGCGGCGCTGATTGCTGCGGCCATCGTCGGAGGCGTTTCGCTGCTGGGCGGCGGCGTAAGCTCCCAGTTCTCGAGCGTTGCCGGGGTGATCTAGGCGCGCGCCCTTTTTGCCGCCAGCGCGAGCCTGGCCAGCCGGTTCATGAGAATCCGAAGTCCCGGGGGAAACTGGCTTGTGGGCAGCTGGTCCATGAAGTTGCGGACCTGAAGGCCCAATGCCGTGTCTCCGGTCATGACGAGGCGTCTCTGAAAGAACAGCGTGTCCGCGTCTTCGAGCTGGCTTGCGAGCAACAGCAGATCCAGAAAGGTTCCGCGGATCGTGGCATCGGAGCCGGTGTCGGGCTGCAGGGCGCGCAGCCTGCCGCTGGAGGCCGTGATCGCGCAGCGCAGCCCCAGATCGCTCACTTCGAGGGTGAGTGCTTTCCCTTCCAGGAATTCCAGGCTGTCCTGCGGCAGCCCGCGCAGGACATGCCGCCCGAGGACATGGGCGAGTGCGCGCCCGGGCCAGGCGGCAGGCAGGTGCGCGAAGGCGGGGGAAAGCCGCTTCGGAGGCGGCAGCAGGCGCAGCAACGGCCGGGGCAGGCGTTCCGGCTCGAGCCAGGAAAATGGCATCAGGGTCCCTCCCGGCTTTCGCCCGCCATGAGCTGCGCAGCATCGATCCAGTCCATGCCGGCCGCGCCGTGCCAATATCCGTTGCATTCCCCCTGCGGCAGGGGGGGCATCCCGCTTTTCAGGGCCTCTTCGAAGCGCGCGACGACCGCGCCCGTGCCATGGGCCTGGGGACTGATGCGAAGGAAATCCACCGGACTGCGCCGCAGGCTTTCCAGGTCGGGCGCAAGGTCGCAGCAGGCCGAACTTTGCACCTGGATTCCGTTGAGCCGCAGGAACGGTTGCCGCTCGCGGGTTTCCAGAGGAAGCCCTTCCGGATAATCGAGGCAGCTGAAGGCGCATTCGTCCTTTCCGAGGTTGCGCGCGCGCGCCGTGAAGCAGCGGGCCGAATAGGCCAGGGGCAGGGGCCCCCAGGCCAGCACCTCCACTTCGGGAAACGTGCCGCCCGCCCGGGTCATTCCTTCTTGCAGGTCGCGCAGGGCCGCTTCTCCCTGGTCCACGCTCAGGACGAAGCGGGTCATGCCGCAGGACTGGAGCAGCGCCAGCGTTTCATGGTTGTAACAGTTGAGGCTGGGGCCGGCGACGAACGCAACCCCGCGCTCGCTGCACAGCTGCACGGCGGAGAGGTCGTTGGCCTCGACGGAGAAGCGCCCGTTTTCGACCAGGCGGGTGAGGGCGGACAGTTCCGACTCGGCTTCCACCAGGGCAAGCGACGACAGGACCACTTCGTGCCCGGCCTCGGCAAGGTCTTCACCCAGGGCAAGCCAGTCCCGCAGCCGCATTTCGCGGCGCTTGCTGCAGACCGTCTCGCCCAGATAGATGGCGTGCACCGGCCAGCCTGCCGCCTCCCGGTAGAAATCCAGGACGTCGGCGCGCTTCCAGAAGTATTGAATGGGGCCCAGGGTCAGCTTCATGGGCTACTGCCAGGACCTGTGGTAGGGGCCCAGGGTGGTCTGGCGCCCTTCAGAAACATGGAACAGCTGCGCTTCCCATTCCGGCAGCACCTGGAATGGCCGGGGTCCGGCGAGCGCGTCCAGGGCCTGGCGCCAGACGCCCGTGACCTGGGCCACATAAGCCGGGCCGCGCTGGCGGCCTTCCACCTTGAGGGCGGCGACGCCGGCCTGGGCAAGACGAGGCAGCAGGGGCAGGGTGTTGAGGCTCGTGGGTTCTTCCAGGGCGTAGAACAGGGCGTCGCCGTGGCGGTAACGCCCCTTGCACAGGGTCGGATAGCTTGCCGCCTCCCCGGTGTCGAAACGGTCCACCAGGACGCGGTTGAGGCGTACTTCGCGCCGGTCTTCCGGCAGTTCCTTCCAGTGCACGTGTTCCGCCGGCGAGCAGACGCCATGGCAGTTGGGCGATTGTCCCGTGACGTGGCTGGAGAGCTGGCAGCGCCCTTCCACCATGATGCACAGGCTGCCGAATGCGAACACTTCGATGGCGACGGGGGATTGCTCGCACAGGCGCTCCACCTGGGCAATGGAAAGCACGCGCGGGAGGACGGCCCGCGCGATGCCGAACCGTTCGTGGAAAAACCGCAGCGCGGCCGGCGTGGTCGCGGATCCCTGGACCGACAGGTGGCGCGGGGTTGCGGGATGATGGCGCGCCGCGTGGTCGAGCAGGGCCATGTCGGCGATGATGAGGGCGTCCACGCCCGCGACGACGGCAGCGTCCACGCTTTCTTTCCACAGCCGCATCTGGCCCGAAGTCGGGTAGGTGTTCAGGGCGAGGTAGATTTTCTTGTGCAGGGCATGGGCTGCCGAGACGGCGGCCGCCAGCGCGCCGGCCGTGAAGTTGAGGCCCGGAAAGGCCCGGGCATTGGTGGCGTTGCGCAGCCCCACATACACCGCGTCCGCACCGTATTCGAGCGCAGCGGCCAACGCGGCAGGGCTTCCGGCGGGACAGACGAGTTCCATGGCCGGGCTCATGCCGCGCGTTGCGAACAGAGCGCCTGCCAGAAGGCGTCCATCCGGCGTGAAAACTGGGGGTCCGCCTCGATGGGGCGGCCCCAGGCCCGGCGCGTTTCGCCCGGCCATTTGTTGGTGGCGTCGAGGCCCATCTTTCCGCCAAGCCCGGCTTCCGGGCTTGCGAAATCGAGGTAGTCGATGGGGGTGTTTTCCATCAGCAGGCAGTCACGGACCGGGTCCATGCGGGTGGAGATCGCCCAGATCACTTCGTTCCAGTTGCGGATGTCGATGTCGGCATCCACGACGATGACGAATTTGGTGTAGGTGAACTGCCGCAGCCAGGACCAGATGCCCATCATGATGCGCCGCGCATGTCCCGGATATTGCTTGCGCAGGCTGACGACGGCGATGCGATACGAACAGGCCTCCGGCGGCAGGTAGAAGTCCAGGATTTCAGGGAAGGTGCGGCACAGGAGGGGGATGAACAGGTCGTTGAGTTCGCGCGCGAGAACCGAAGGTTCGTCCAGGGGCGGACGTCCCATGTAGCTTCCCTGATAGATGGCATCGGGTCGCATGCTCAGGCGCTCCACCGTCAGCACGGGGAATTCGGCCTGGCTGTTGTAATAGCCGGTATGGTCGCCGAAGGGCCCTTCGAGCGCCCGGTCGCCCGGGTGGATATGCCCTTCCAGGACGATTTCGGCCCCGGCCGGCACGTCGAGTCCGGTCAGCGCGCTGTGCCGCAGCCGGGTCGGCTTGCCGCGCAGGAGTCCCGCGAACTCGTATTCCGAAAGGGTGTCGGGGATGGGGCTCACGGCCGCAAGCTGGGTGCACGGGTCCGCGCCGATGACCACGGCGACGGGAAAAGGCTCCTGCGGCCGGGACGCGAGCCAGTCGGCATGGTCGAGGGCACCGCCGCGATGGGGCAGCCAGCGCATGATCAGGCGGTTGGACGCGATCAGCTGCTGGCGGTACACCGCCACGTTTTGCCGGGCCTGGCGCAGGCCGCGCGTGACCACCAGTCCGAAAGTGAGCAGGCGGCCGGCATCTTCGGGCCAGCATTTCTGGATGGGCAGCAGCGAAAGGTCCACGTCGGGACCTTCCAGGGTCACGGATTCGAAGGGGGCGGCAGGGCTCCTTTCCGGCCGCACGTTCGCCAGCTGGGCGTATTCGGGCCAGGCGCGCAGCCAGCCTTGCAGGCCTTCGGGCAGATGGGGCGTTTGCAGCGCGGCCAGCAATTCCCCGAGCTCGCGGAAGGAACGGATGGCGCGATGGTGCAGGGCCGCCCGCACGCGTTCGGCCGTGCCGAACAGGTTTCCCAGCAGCGGCCGCCGGGAACCCGTGGGCGCTTCGAAGAGCAGGGCGGGACCGCCTTCGCGCAGGCTGCGAAGGCACAGGGCAGTGCTTTCCAGCACCGGATCCACGGGCTGAGCCACCCGAAGCAGGGCGCCCCGTTGTTCCAGATCGCACAGGAACGTGCGCAGATCGTCGTATGCCATGAACGCGAAAGCCAGGACCAGCGAAAGTAGCCAGTATAGGGGGGCGCGTCGGCCGGTCTTTGCGCTAGATCAAATGTCGGGGGAATTGCGGCTGCCCAGCAGGCGCTGCCCGAAGGCGGCGGCCTCGCCCACGATGCCGCGCCGGAACAGCAGCACGCACAGGACGAAGATGCCTCCCATGATGACCGTGACCAGGGACCCGACCTTGTCGGCCAGCTGGTCTTCCAGGGTGACGATGAAGGCCGATCCGACGATCGGGCCGGCCACGGTCCCGATGCCGCCCAGGATGGTCATGAGAACCACTTCCCCGGACATGTGCCAATGCACGTCCGTGAGGGTGGCGAATTTGAAAACCAGCACTTTCAGGGCGCCCGCCAGGCCGGACAGGGTGGCCGAAAGGACGAACGCGAGCAGCTTGTAGCGGGCCACGTCGTATCCCAGGGACACGGCGCGCGCCTCGTTTTCCCGGATGGCTTTGAGCACCTGGCCGAAGGGCGAATGGATGGTCCGGTAAATCAGGGCGAACGCCAGCACGCAGACGGCCAGGATCAGGTAGTAGAGCAGCAGGTCGTGGGACAGGTCGAGGCCCGCAAGGGTGCCGCGGGGAATGCCCTGCAGCCCGTCTTCGCCCCCGGTCTGGGGCAGCTCGATGCAGACGAAATAGAGCATCTGGGCAAGCGCGAGGGTGATCATGGCAAAGTAGATGCCCTGGCGCCGGATGGCGAGGCGCCCCACCACCCAACCCAGCAGGCCCGCCGCGGCCGCGCCGGCCAGGACGCCGGGGAGCGGGCCCCAGGACCATTCGCGGATGAGGTATCCCGTCACGTAGGCGGCGCCTCCGAAGAAGGCGGCATGGCCGAAGGACAGCAGGCCGGTATATCCCAGCAGCAGGTTGAAGGCGCTGGCGAACAGGGCAAAGCACAGCACTTTCATGAGCAGGACCGGATACAGTACGGCGGGGGCCAGGACGGCCGCGGCCAGGGCCAGCAGGACTGCCAGACGCCGCATCACTGCTCCTTTCCGAGCAGTCCGGCAGGACGCAGGATCAGGACGATGGCCATGATCACGAACACCACCGTGGCCGAGGCTTCGGGCCAGTACACTTTGGCCAGGCCTTCGACCAGCCCGAGGGAGAGGCCGCTGACGATGGCGCCCAGGATCGAGCCCATGCCGCCGATGACCACCACCGCAAAAACCACGATGATGAGATTCGATCCCATCAGGGGACTGACCTGGAAAATGGGAGCCGCCATGACGCCGGCCAGCGCCGCGAGGCCGACCCCGAAGCCGTAGGTCATCATGACCATGAGGGGGACGTTGACGCCGAAGGCTTGCGTGAGCTGCGGATTTTCGGTGGCCGCCCTGAGGTAGGAGCCGAGCCGCGTCTTTTCGATGATGAGCCAGGTGGCGAGACAGACCAGGATGGAAAACCCGACCACCCAGACCCGGTATTTGGGGAGCACCATGAACCCCAGGTTGATGGCCCCCTCCAGCGCCTCGGGCACTTCATAGGTTTCGCCGCTCACCCCGAACCAGTCCCGGAACAGCCCTTCCAGGATCAGCGCGAGTCCGAACGTGAGCAGCAGGCCGTAGAGGGGGTCCAGGCGGTAGAGGCGCTTGAGCAGCAGGCGCTCCACCAGGATGCCCAGGGAGCCGACCAGGATGGGCGCAAGGACCAGGGCGCCGAAATAGCCCACGCCGAACGTGCTGAGCAGCATCCAGGCGGCAAACGCCCCCAGCATGTAAAACGCCCCGTGGGCAAAGTTGATGATGTTGAGCATGCCGAAAATGACGGCCAGCCCCAGGCTTAACAGCGCATAGAACGACCCGTTCACGAGACCCAGCAACAGCTGGCCCAGAAGGGCCAGCAGGGGGACTTCGAACAGTTCGGTCATTTGCGGATCAGCGGGCAGCGCGACTGGCTGAGCGGCTGGAACGCTTCCGCCGCGGGAATGGTGGCGCGCACGTTGTAGTAATCCCACGGATAGTGGGATTCCGAAGGCTTCTTGACCTGCATCAGGAACATGTCGTGCAGCATCAGCCCGTCATCCCGGATCTTGCCGTTTTTCGCGAAGAAATCGTTGATGGGGGTTTTCTTCATTTGTGCCATCACTTTCTGCGTGTCGTCGGAATTCAGGGCTTTGACGGCTTCGAGGTAGTGGGTGATGGCGGAATACAGGCCGGCCTGCACCATGGTGGGCATCTTGTGGTGGCGCGCGAAGAAGCGCTTGGACCAGGCGCGGGTTTCGGGATTCATGTCCCAGTAGAACGCTTCCGTCAGGTACATGCCCTGCGTGGCCTTGAGGCCCAGGCTGTTGATGTCCGTGATGAACATCAGGAGTCCGGCAAGCGTCTGCTTGGGGGTGATGCCGAATTCGGAGGCCTGCTTGATGGAGTTGATGGTGTCCGCCCCCGCGTTGGCGAGGCCGATCACCTGGGCGCCGGAAGCCTGGGCCTTCAGCAGGTAGGAGGACAGGTCCGTGCTGGGGAAGGGGTGGCGCACCGAACCCAGGACCTTGCCGCCGCTCGCCTCGATCACGGCCGTGGTGTCTTTTTCGAGCGATTGCCCGAAGGCGTAGTCCGCGGTCAGGAAAAACCAGGTTTTCCCGCCCTGCTTGACCACCGCCCGCCCGGTCCCGTTGCCCGTGGCGTACGTGTCGTAGACCCAATGCACGCTGACGTCGTTGCAGTCCTCGTTGGTGATGCGCGACGAGCCGGCGCCGGTGATGAGGGCGATCTTGTTCTTTTCCTTCGCCACTTTCATCACGGCCAGGGCGGTCGTGCTGGAAACCAGTTCGGTGACGGCGTCCACCTGCCCGCGGTCGAACCATTCCCGGGCCTTGTTGGATGCGATGTCGCCCTTGTTCTGGTGATCTGCGGAGACGATTTCCACTTTGAAGGCGGGCTTATGCTTGGCGACGAAATCCTCGGCGGCCATGTTGGCGGCGATGACCGCGCCCGGGCCGGCCAGGTCGGAGTAGGCGCCGGACATGTCGGTGAGCACGCCGATGCGGACCACCCCGTCGGATATCTCAGCGTGGGCGGGCACGCCTGCGCCCAGGCCCAGGACCAGGGCAAGGGCGGCGATGGCGGGGCGCAGGGCAAACGGTGCAGCGTTTATGGTTTTCATGGTCATCCTCCGGCTCGTTATTAGGGTCAGACACCCAACAGTTCCTGCAAAGCTTCCCGTTTTTCAGACAGTTCGTGCTGCGCGATCTGCAGGCTTGTCCGGCCGTGTTCCACCACGATCATGCGGTCGGCGAGCGGCGCGGCAAAATGGAAATTCTGTTCCACCAGCAGGATGGTATACCCGCGGGACTTGAGCAAGGTGATCACTTGCGCCAGCCGTTCCACGATGACCGGGGCCAGCCCTTCGGAAATTTCGTCCAGCAGGAGCAGGCGCGCCCCCGTCCTCAGGATGCGCGCCAGGGCGAGCATCTGCTGCTCGCCGCCGGACATGCGCGTGCCCTGGCTGGCGCGGCGTTCCTTCAGGTTCGGAAAAAGTTCGTAAATTTCCTCCAGCGACATGCCGCCGCTTGCCACCACGGGGGGCATGAGCAGGTTCTCTTCGCAGCTGAGGGAGGCGAAAATGCCGCGTTCCTCCGGGCAGTAGCCCAGGCCCAGGCGCGCGATCCGGTGCGGCGGCCAGCGGATGGTTTCCGTCCCGTTGACCATGACGGAGCCGGAGCGCCTGCCCGTCAAGCCCATGATGGCGCGCAGCGTCGTGGTGCGTCCGGCGCCGTTGCGGCCGAGGAGCGAGACGCATTCGCCCCGGTTCACCGAAAAATCCATCCCGTGCAGAATATGGGATTCGCCGTAAAACGCATGCAAGCCGGTGACCCGAAGGTATTCGACGCCGCTCATGCAGGGACCTGCGGGCGGAAGCGTCCGGCATCCGACCCCATGTAGGCGGAAATCACGTCCGGATGCGCCGAGATTTCGGCGTAGGTTCCTTCCGCCAGGACGGCGCCGCGGGCGAGCACCGTGATCCGGTCGGAAATGCCCGAAACCACCTTCATGTTGTGCTCCACCATCAGCGTGGTGCGTTTGGCCGAAACGGACTTGATGAGGGCCATGACCTGCTCCACGTCCTCGTGGCCCATGCCCTGGGTCGGTTCGTCCAGGAGCAGCAGTTCGGGGTCGAGCGCGAGCGTGGTGGCGATTTCCAGCGCGCGCTTCTGGCCGTAAGGCAATTCCACCGCCAGGCGCCGGGCTTGCGTTTCCAGGCCGACCTGGGAAAGAAGGGCCATGGCGCGGGGATTGAGCGCGTCGAGCGAGCGCGCGGAGCGCCAGAACTGGAAACTGTTGCCCAGGGGGCGCTGCAGGGCGATGCGGACGTTGTCCAGCACGCTCAGGTGGGGAAACACGGCGGAGATCTGGAAGGAGCGCACGACGCCGCGGCGCGCCACCTGCACCGGCGACTCGGCCGTGATGTCGGTGCCGTTGAACAGGATCTGTCCGCCGGAAGGCTCGAGGAATTTCGTCAGGAGGTTGAAGCAGGTGGTCTTCCCGGCGCCGTTGGGGCCGATCAGGGCGTGGATGGTGCCGCGCCGGACGGCCAGGTCCACCCCGGCCACCGCAACGAATCCCTTGAAGCTTTTGGTCAGGTTTCGCGTTTGCAGGATCGTGTCGCGGGATGCGGCTGTCATACCCATGGCGGCTGGATGAATCCGGGGAGCATACCCGAAATGACCTTGATTTTGTATAATGTCCGGTTTAACCAATTATATTGTTCACGACAAGGCCGGGTATGGAAACTGCTCAATCTAATTCGCTCGAACGGACACTGCAACTGTCCGTTCCCCTTTCCAGTGTGGACGCCGACATGAACGCGCGTCTCAGGCAAATCGCCAAGACGGCCCGCATGCAGGGGTTCAGGCCGGGCAAGGTACCCATGAAGATGCTGGTCCAGCAATATGGCGCCCAGGCCCATCAGGACGCCCTGAGCGAACTGGCCCAGACGCGCTTCAGCGAAGCGGTGCGGGAACAGAGCCTGCGCGTGGCGGGAGCCCCCCGCTTTGAACCCAGGCCGGGCTCCGCCGACGGCATGTTCGAATTCACGGCCGTGTTCGAAGTCTATCCCGAAGTGAAAGTGGGGGACGTGTCCGGCGCCTCCATCGCGCGTCCCGTGACGGAAGTCACCGACGCGGACGTGGACCGCACGCTGGATGTGCTGCGGCGCCAGAGGACCCGGTATCAGCCGGTGCAGCGCGCCGCCCGGAAAGGCGACCAGGTCACGCTGGATTTTGCCGGCTTCCTCGAGGGGGAACCGTTTGCCGGCGGACAGGGGAAGGGCCATCAGCTGGTCCTGGGCGAAGGGCAGTTCCTGCCGGACTTCGAAGCCAACGTGGAAGGGCTGCAGCCCGGTGCTGACCATTCCTTCGAACTCACTTTCCCGGCCGACTACCATGCCGCGCAGCTGGCCGGGAAGGCCGTGCGCTTTGACGTGACGGTGCACGGGGTGGACGAACCCGTGCTGCCGGAGCTGGACGCTGAATTTGCCCGTACCGTGGGCGTGGCTGACGGCAGTCTCGAAACCCTGCGGGCGGAACTGCGGCGCAACCTGGAACGCGAAATGCGCAACCGCATCAAAGGCCAGGTGAAGGACCGGGTCATGCAGGTGCTGCTGGAAGCCACCGAACTGCCGCTGCCCCAATCCCTGGTCTCCCAGGAGATCGGCAGGCTCAGGGACTCCACCCTGAACGAGTTCGCCGCGCGCGGCCAGAAGCAGCCTGACATGGCCCTGCCGGATGTCCTGTTCGAAGAGCAGGCCAGGCGCCGGGTGGCTCTCGGCCTGATTCTTTCCGAGCTGGTCCGCGCCGAGCAGCTGACGGCTAAACCCGACCAGATTCGGGCCGTTATTGAAGACATGGCCGGAGCCTACGAGCGGCCCGAGGAGGTGGTCCGCTGGTATTATCAGCAGCCACAGCGCCTGCGCGATGTGGAAGCGCTGGTTCTGGAGGATAATGTGGTGGAATGGGTCTGCGCACGGGCAAAAACCGAAGACGTGCCGACCCCGTTTGAACAGTTGGCAAGCCAAGCCCAGTAAGGACTATTCATGAACGGACAGCAGAAAATGGATCCCCGGGCCCTCGGCCTCGTACCCATGGTGGTTGAGCAGAGCGGACGGGGAGAACGCGCCTACGACATCTTTTCCCGCCTGCTCAAGGAGCGGGTGGTGTTCCTGGTGGGGCCGGTGACCGAAGAAACGGCCAACCTGGTGGTGGCCCAGTTGCTTTTTCTCGAGTCCGAGAACCCGGACAAGGACATCAGCCTGTACATCAATTCGCCGGGCGGGTCCGTTTCCGCAGGATTGGCGATTTACGATACCATGCAGTTCATCAAGGCGGACGTATCGACCACCTGCATCGGCATCGCGGCCAGCATGGGCGCGTTCCTCCTGGCGGCGGGCGCGAAGGGCAAGCGGTATTCCCTGCCCAACGCCCGCGTGATGATCCACCAGCCTTCCGGCGGAGCCCAGGGACAGGCGGCCGACATCGAAATCCAGGCCAAGGAGATCCTGTACCTGCGCCGGCGCCTGAACGAAATGATGAGCCTGCACACGGGGCAGCCCATCGAAGTCATCGAAAAGGATACCGACCGGGACAACTTCATGAGCGCGGAAGAGGCGAGGCAGTACGGCCTCATCGACCGGGTCCTGACCACCCGGTCCGAGTCGGCTTCGTGAACTCCGCATCGGAAAGGGTTACACTGACCTTGAGGCGCCCTGACTTCGTTCAGGGGGACGGCAAGCGAGTGGAGAGGGAATCACGCCCATGACAGAAAAAACCGCCAGCGACAAACTGCTCTACTGCTCCTTCTGCGGCAAAAGCCAGCACGAAGTCCGGAAGCTGATCGCAGGGCCTTCCGTGTTCATCTGCGACGAATGCATCGAACTTTGCAACGACATCATCCGCGAGGAAATCCAGGGCGCGGAAGTCAAGAACGTGAAGTCCGAATTGCCGTCGCCCCAGGAAATCGCCGAGATCCTGGACCAGTACGTCATCGACCAGACCCAGGCCAAGAAAATCCTGGCGGTGGCGGTCTACAACCATTACAAGCGGCTGCGCCACCAGGGCAAGGACCGGGATGTGGAGCTCGCCAAAAGCAATATCCTGCTGATCGGCCCCACCGGCTCCGGTAAAACGCTGCTGGCCCAGACGCTGGCGCGCCTGCTCAACGTGCCCTTCGTCATCGCTGACGCCACCACGCTGACCGAGGCGGGCTATGTGGGCGAGGATGTGGAAAACATCATCCAGAAGCTCCTGCAGAAATGCGACTACGACGTGGAAAAGGCGCAGCGGGGCATCGTCTATATCGACGAAATCGACAAGATATCGCGCAAATCCGACAACCCGTCCATCACGCGCGACGTTTCCGGCGAAGGCGTCCAGCAGGCCCTGCTCAAGCTGATCGAGGGAACGGTGGCTTCCGTGCCGCCCCAGGGGGGGCGCAAGCACCCCAACCAGGAATTCGTCCAGGTGGACACCACCAACATCCTGTTCATCTGCGGCGGCGCCTTCGGCGGGCTGGACAAGGTCATTCGGGACCGCTCGGACCGCGGCGGCATCGGTTTTGGCGCTCAGGTCGTCAGCAAGGACGGGCGTGACGCCAACCAGCTGCTGGCCGGCGTGGAGCCGGAAGACCTGATCAAGTTCGGGCTCATCCCCGAATTCGTCGGGCGCCTGCCGGTGGTCGCGACCCTGGAGGAACTGCACGAGGACGCCCTGGTGCGTATTTTGACGGAACCGCGCAACGCCTTGACGCGCCAGTACCAAAAACTTTTCTCGATGGAAAATGTCGAACTGGAATTCCGGCCCAGCGCCCTCAGAGCCATCGCCCGCAAGGCCCTGGCTCGCAAGACCGGCGCCCGGGGGTTGCGTTCCATCATCGAACACGTGTTGCTCGACACCATGTTTGCCCTGCCTTCCCTGCAGAACGTGAGCAAGGCGGTCATCGACGAAGGATGCATCACAGCCGAAGCGCCGCCCCTGCTGATTTACGCCGACCAGCATAAGGTCGCGGGCGTTTGAGGTCGAGAGACGCCGGTTTCCATTGAAATAACGGGAACCGGCCCCATATTGGCTGTATCGGATATTTTACAGGGATCTTCTCATGGCCTCTCTTTTCGAACACGATCAGGATACCGTCCAGCTTCCGCTCTTGCCCTTGCGCGACGTGGTGGTATTCCCGCACATGGTGATCCCCCTGTTTGTGGGGCGGCAAAAGTCCATCAAGGCCCTCGAAACGGCCATGGAAAGCGGAAAAAACATCCTTCTGGTCGCCCAGAAATCCGCCGCCAACGACGAGCCCAAGCCCGAAGAGCTTTATGAAGTGGGCAGCGTGGCGAGCATTCTCCAGATGCTCAAGCTCCCCGACGGAACCGTGAAAGTCCTGGTGGAAGGCGCCGAACGCGCCCATATCGCCGGCGTGACCGACCTCAAGACGCATTTTGTCGGAGACGCCCAGCGCGTCGCCCTGCCGGCCAGCGATCATCCCGAAATTGAGGCCATGCGGCGCACGCTGCTCAGCCAGTTCGACCAGTTCGTCAAGCTGAACAAGAAGATCCCGCCGGAAGTCCTGACGTCCTTCACCAACATCGACGACCCGGGCCGCCTGGCGGACACCATTGCCGCCCATCTGCCCCTCAAGCTGGAGCAGAAGCAGCAGATTCTCGCCATGTTCGACGTGAAGGAACGCATCGAGCACCTGCTGTCGGTCCTGGAAAGCGAAATCGACATCCTGCAGGTGGAAAAGCGCATTCGTGGCCGCGTGAAGCGCCAGATGGAAAAGAGCCAGCGCGAGTACTACCTCAACGAGCAGGTGAAGGCCATCCAGAAGGAACTGGGCGACAGCGAGGAAGGGGCCGATCTCGAAGAGCTGGAAAAGAAGATCAAGGCCGCGCACATGCCCAAGGAAGCGCGCGCCAAGGCCGAGTCCGAATTCAAGAAGCTGCGCCTGATGTCGCCCATGTCCGCCGAAGCCACGGTGGTGCGCAATTACATCGACGCGCTGGTGGGGTTGCCCTGGAAGAAGAAGACCCGGGTCAGCAACGATCTGGAAGCCTGCGAGCGCATCCTGGACCTGGACCACTACGGGCTCGACAAGGTCAAGGAACGCATCGTCGAGTACCTGGCCGTGCAAAGCCGCGTGGACAAGGTCAAGGCCCCGATCCTCTGCCTGGTGGGACCGCCCGGCGTGGGAAAGACCTCCCTGGGTCAGTCCATCGCCCGTGCCACCAACCGCAAGTTTGTGCGCATGGCCCTGGGCGGAATGCGGGACGAGGCCGAAATCCGCGGCCACCGGCGCACCTACATCGGGTCCATGCCCGGCAAAATCCTCCAGAACATGACCAAGGTCGGCGTCCGCAACCCCTTGTTCCTGTTGGATGAGGTGGACAAGATCGGGCAGGACTTCCGGGGCGATCCCTCCTCGGCGCTGCTTGAAGTGCTGGACCCGGAGCAGAACCACGCCTTCACCGACCATTACGTGGAAGTGGAGTACGACCTGTCCGACGTGATGTTCGTGGCAACGGCCAATACCCTCAACATCCCGCCCCCCCTGCTGGACCGGATGGAAGTGATCCGCCTGGCCGGATACACCGAAGACGAGAAGATCAACATCGCGCGCCAGTACCTCCTGCCCAAGCAGCTGAAGGCCAATGGCCTGAAAGACAACGAAATTTCCGTCACCGAATCCGCCCTGCGCGAGATCGTGCAGTACTACACGCGGGAAGCGGGAGTGCGGGCGCTCGACCGCGAAATCGCGAAAATCTGCCGCAAGGTGGTCAAGGCCCTGCTGCTGACGAAGAAGCCCGCCAAGGTGACGGTGTCCTCGCGCAACCTGGAAAAATACCTCGGCGTCCGCCGCTACACCTTCGGGATCGCCGAGAAGACGAACCAGGTGGGGCAGGTCACCGGACTTGCCTGGACCGAAGTCGGCGGCGAATTGCTGACGATCGAGGCCGTACAGCTGCCCGGCAAGGGCAAAATGACGACCACCGGCAAACTGGGCGACGTGATGCAGGAATCGATCCAGGCCGCCCTGAGCGTCGTGCGCAGCCGGGCACGCAAGCTGGGCATCCCGGAAGATTTCTACGAAAAGTCGGATATCCACATCCATTTGCCCGAAGGGGCGACGCCCAAGGACGGGCCGAGCGCGGGTATCGCCATCGCCACCGCCATGGTCTCCGTGCTGACCGGAATTCCGGTGCGGGCCGACGTGGCCATGACGGGCGAAATCACCCTGCGGGGCGAAGTGCTTCCCATCGGCGGCCTGAAGGAAAAACTCCTGGCGGCGCATCGGGGAGGAATCAAGACGGTGCTGATCCCCGAGGAAAACACCAAGGACCTCGTCGAGATTCCGGAAAACATCAAAAACCGTCTGGACTTGCACCCCGTCCGCTGGATCGACCAGGTGTTGACCATGGCGCTGGAGCGTGAGCCGGCACCTGCGGACCCGGTCGAAATGTCCAAAATTCCTGCGGCGCTTCCTGAAACGGCGACCGGGCCCTCGATCAAGCATTGACGAGGCTTTCAGACGCGAAAAAGTGGTTGACACCAAATCCGTAGCCTTTTATAAAGGGCGACGCGACTCGATTTGATGCGGCTTGCGGCGAGTTTCCGGGTGGGACACTGTCCTGCCTTTGCACCAACTACAAAAAGGGGATCCCAGGTGAACAAGACTGAATTGATTGACCATATTGCTGATGCAGCAGACATTTCCAAAGCGGCTGCAGGACGCGCCCTGGATGGCGCACTTGCGGCTGTCAAGACCGCCCTCAAAAAGGGCGGACAGGTGACGCTCGTCGGGTTTGGCACGTTTTATGTTGGCAAACGCGCAGCGCGGAGCGGCCGCAATCCGCGCACCGGCGCCACCATCAAGATCAAGGCAGCGAAAGTACCGAAGTTTCGTGCTGGCAAAGCACTGAAAGATGCGATAAACTGATTGGCTTTGTTGGGTGCTTAGCTCAGTTGGTAGAGCGTCGCCCTTACAAGGCGAATGTCGGGGGTTCGAACCCCTCAGCACCCACCAGCCAGCATAGGGTCAGGTATTCGGGTAGTCAGCAGTTTGGGAGTGGTAGTTCAGTTGGTTAGAATACCGGCCTGTCACGCCGGGGGTCGCGGGTTCGAGTCCCGTCCACTCCGCCAAGTAAAAAGCCGTTGAGCGATCAACGGCTTTTTTGTTCTGCGCATTCATGCCGATGCGCGGCCCGTGGTAGACTTCTCGTCGTTTTTCCGATGGTGTTCCGACATGCTTGATAAATTCCGACTCCTGACCCAGACCTGGGTTGCCAAAGCGATTTTGGCGCTCATCACCATCCCCTTCGCCCTGTTCGGGGTCGAGTACTATTTTCGCCAGTCGGGGGGCGGGGCCGATGCGGTGGCCAAGGTGGATGGCTCCGTGATCACGCAGGCCGAGTTCAACGACAACCTGCGCGACCAGCTGGACCGCTTGCGCGTCGGCCTGCGCGGGGCGAGCGTTGACACGGCGCTGCTCGACACGCCGCAGCTGCGCTACGAAACCCTGCAGGGCCTGGTCAACCGCCACCTGCTCGCCATCTATGCCGACAAACACCGGCTTGTGGTGTCCGACGGTTTCCTCGCCCGTGAAATCGGCCAATTCGAAGCGTTCCAGGAGGACGGAAAATTTTCCCAGGCGCGCTACGAAGCCGTGTTGCGGGAACGGGGCCTGACCCCCGCCGTGTTCGAAAGCCGCGTCCGGGACGACCTCAAAATCCAGCTGGAACAGGAAGCCCTGACCGGGACCCAATGGGCGCCGACCGTTTCGATCGACGCGTTCCTCAAGCTCAACGACCAGTCGCGCGACGTGGCCCTGGTCGAAATTCCCGTCGAACGCTTCATTTCCCAGACCCATGTGGACGATGCCCAGATCAAGCAGTACTACGACAGCCACCTGGACCAGTTCAAGATTCCTGAACGCGTGAAAGTGCAATACCTGGTGCTTTCTGCCGACCAGATGGCCCCGGGGGAGCAGGTATCGCCGGCGGAGATCGCAAAAGTTTACGAAGACCCGGCCAACCAGGCCCGCTGGCACGGATCCGAAACCCTTCGCGCCAGCCATATCCTGGTAACGGTGCCGCCGAAGGCAACCGAAGCCCAGCGGGCGGCGGCCAAAGCGCAGGCGGAAAAAATTCTGGCGGAAGTAAAGGCCCATCCGGAGCGTTTTGCCGCGCTGGCCAAGGAAAAGTCCCAGGATCCCGGATCGGCCGCACAGGGCGGCGACCTGGGTTATTTCGGCCGCGGCATGATGGCCCAGCCTTTTGAGAACGCCGTCTTTTCCATGAAGAAGGGAGAAATCCGGGGCCCTGTGGAAACGGAATTCGGCTATCACATCATCGAGCTGACGGACATCAAGGCCGGCAAAGGGCGAACCCTCGCGGAAGCCACCCCGGAGATTGCCCAGGAACTGCGCCGCCAGCGCGCGGCCAAGCAGTTTGCCGACACGGCGGAAACCTTCAGCAACCTCGTGTACGAGCAGTCGGCAGACCTCAAGCCGGCGGCAGAAAAGCTCAACTTGCCGATCCGCACGTCGGACTGGATTGTCCGGGGGCAGCCCGTGAGCGAAAAGCTCCTGGCCAACGAAAAATTGCAGAATGCCCTTTTCGCACAGGAATCGGTCAAGGACGGTCGCAACACTCCGGCCGTCGAAGTGGCCCCCAACACGCTGGTTTCGGCCCACGTGGTGGCCTACGAACCGGCCGTGACCCGCCCGCTGGCCGACGTCAAGGGCATGATCCAGCAGGGGCTGCAGCGGGAAGAGGCGGCCAAGCTCGCCAAGCAGGAGGGCGAAGCCCAGCTTGCGGCGCTGCAGTCGGGCAAGGAGGTCTCGCTGCCCTGGTCCAAGGCGCGCCAGTTCACCCGCCAGGTGGCGGCGGCCAGCGGACTGCCTCCCGCGCTGGTGACGGCGGCATTCCAGGCCGACCCGAACCACCTGCCGGCGTATGCCGGCGCCGCGCTGCCCACGGGAACCTTCGCGCTGCTGCGCATTTCGGAAGTGTCGGACGGCAATGTGACCGATGCGGTCAAACGCAAACAGGCTGAAGTGGGGTTGACGCGCGCCTACGGCGATGCGGTTCTGACCGGATTCCTTGCGGAACTTCACCAGGACGCCACGGTCCGGCTTCTCAACAAAAGCGTGCTTGAGCCCAGGCAGGACCGCTGATGCGGTCCTCCGGGCCGTTTACTCCGACATGCCCGGAACGGTTGAGGAGAAGCCCGAATCCACGTGGACGATTTCGCCCGTGATACCGGAAGCGAGATCGCTGCAAAGGAACGCGGCGACGTTGCCCACTTCCTCGATGGTGACGTTGCGCCGCAGCGGGGACGTGGCTTCCACGTAGTTCAGGATTTTCCCGAAGTCGCCGATGCCGGCTGCGGCCAGCGTCTTGATCGGACCGGCGGAAATGCCGTTGACCCGGATGCCGCGGGGCCCCAGGCTGTGCGCCATGTACCGGACGTTGGCTTCGAGGCTCGCCTTGGCAAGCCCCATGACGTTGTAGTTGGTGACGGATTTTTCCGCGCCGAGATAGGAGAGGGTGACCAGCGCGGCCTTTCGGTCCTCCATCATCGGGTAGGCGGCTTTGGCCAGGGCCGAGAAACTGTAGGAACTGATGTCATGGGCGATGCGGAAGCTTTCCCGGCTGACCACGTCGAGGTAGCTGCCGGAGAGGGCTTCGCGGGGGGCGAAGGCGATGGAATGGACGATTCCGTCCAGGCCGTTCCAGGACCGGCCCAGCGTGGCAAACAGCGCCTCGATGTCGGCGTCGTCGGACACGTCGCAGGGAAGCACGAGAGACACGCCCAGTTCTTCGGCCAGCTTTTCCACGCGCGCGCGAACCGCGTCAGCCTGGTAGGTGAGGGCAATTTGTGCCCCTTCGCGTTGCATGGCCCGGGCAATGCCCCAGGCGATGGACCGGTTGCTCAGAAGGCCCGTGACCAAAATCTGCTTATCGGCAAGAAATCCCATGAGGTCTCCTTATAATTTGCCCGGTATGATAAACCATATGGGCCGACTCCTCCTCTTTCTCTTGCTGGCGACCCCCCTGGCCGGGCTTGCGGCTTCGCCGGAAAAAGTGCTCCACCTGGCCCTCTCGGCGGCGGAAACGGGGTTCGACCCGGTGATGACATCCGATCTCAACACCGCTTCCATCGAACAGCAGCTGTTCGAATCCCTGCTCACGTACGATTACCTGGCGCGTCCGGCCAAACTGGTGCCGCGGCTCGCCGCAGACATGCCCACGGTGACCGACAACGGCCGGACCTGGGTGTTCCGGCTCAAGCGCGGCGTGTATTTTGCGCCGGACCCGGTGTTCAGGGGCGCACGGCGCGAGGCGGTGGCCCAGGACGTGGCCTACACCCTGATGCGCTTCATGGATCCCAAAAACCGGTCCCCTTACAAGTTCCTGGTGGAAGGCAAAATCATCGGGCTCGACGAACTGGCGCAGGCGGCACGTCGCACCGGACATTTCGACTACGACGCGAAAATCCCAGGACTCGAAGTCCTGGACCGCTATACCCTGCGCGTGCGCCTTAAAACCACGGACTACAATTTTGCCCATGCCATGGCCCAGCCCATGTACGGCATCGTGGCGCGGGAAGTGATCGAAGCGTATGCCGGCGATACGGCATCCCATCCCGTGGGAACGGGGCCTTACCATCTGGTGCGCTGGATCCGCTCCTCCCGCATGGTCCTTGAACGCAATCCCTATTTCCGCCACGAAGTCTGGAACTTCGAGCCCGGCAGCGATCCCGACAGCCAGCGCATCGCCGCCCGCATGCGCGGCAAGACCATTCCCCAGATCGACCGCATCGACATCCAGGTGATCGAAGAGCCGCAGTCGGTCTGGCTCAGTTTCGGCAAGGGAGAGCTCGACATGATCGGCCTGGCCGGACAGTTTGCCCCCCTGGCGCTCCAGGGCAACCGCCTGCGGCACAAGTTCGCGGAGCGCGGCATCCGCCTCGACCGCATTACCGATCCGTCGATCGCCTACTACTTCATCAATCAGCAGGACCCGGTGCTGGGCGGGATGAGCCCGCAAAAAATCGCCCTCCGCCGTGCCATTTTCATGGCCCAGAACGACGAGGAAATGATCCGCGTGATCGACAAGGGGCAGGCCGTGCGCAACGCCTATCCCATCCCCCCGGGAGTGGCCGGGGCCGATCCCTCCTACCGCAGCCTGCTCGACTACGACCCCGTGCTGGCCAACCGCCTGCTGGACCGGATGGGGTTTTCCCGCGGCCCCGACGGCTACCGTCGCATGCCGGACGGAAGCCCGCTCGCCGTACGCTATACTTCGAGCCTCTCGTCCCAGGACCGGGAACTGGACGAGATGATGAAAAAATCCCTGGACCGCCTGTCGATCCGGTTCGTGAGCGAGAAACTCAAATTTCCGGAAATCCTCAAGGCCGAACGCCAGTGTCGCGTGCAGCTCAGGCTTTCGGCGTGGATCGCCGACTATCCGGACGGAGACAACTTCATGCAGCTCTGGTATGGCCCCCATACCCATGAGAACAACGCTGCCTGCTACGAGGATCCGGAGTGGGACCGCCTGTACGAGCAGACCCTCTCCCTGCCGGATTCGCCCGGGCGCAACGCGATCTACCACCAGCTCGCGCGCATGCTGGAACTCAAGGGAGTGACCAAGGTGAGCACCACCCATATCCGCAACGTCCTGTCCCAGCCCTGGGTGCTGGGTTTCAAGGCCCACCCCATTTTGCCTTCGGTCTGGGCCTATCTCGACATCGACACGGCACGGGCGCCGCACGAATGAATCTGGGCGCGTTCCTGCTCCGCAGGTTGTGGCAGATGGTTCCCACCTTGCTGGGCGTGGTGCTGCTCGTGTTCTTCCTGTTCAACTGGGTCGGAGGCGACCCGGCCTACATCCTGGCCGGAAAAATGGCCAATCCCGACGACATCGCCAACATCCGCCACCAGCTGGGCATCGACCGCCCCCTGTGGGAACAGCTGCTCATTTTCGTGCGCCAGATCGTGACCGCCGATTTCGGCAACAGCTGGGCCACGCAGGAGCCGGTGAGCGCGATTTTCAGGACCCGCCTCGAGCCATCGCTGGTCCTGCTCATTCCCATGCTGCTGCTGGAAACGGCCGTGGCCGTGACGGTGGCGCTGGCGGTCGCCGCGTGCCGCGGCACCATTCTGGACCGCTCCCTGATGGCCGCGAGCACGGTGGTGATGTCCATCAGCCTGCTGGTCTACATCATCCTCGGCCAGTACGTGTTCGCGTTCCTGCTGGGGTGGTTCCCGGTCAAGGGCTGGAGCGACGACCTCTGGCGGAATTTGACCACTTATGCGGTGCTTCCCGTGCTGCTGGGACTGCTGGTCAGCATCGCGCCGTCCCTGCGCCTGTACCGGACGTTCATACTCGACGAAATCGGCCAGGATTACGTGCGCACGGCGCGCGCCAAAGGCCTTTCGGAAACCCGCATCCTCCTGGTGCATGTGCTGCGCAACGCGGCCATTCCCATCGTCACGAACGTGCTCATGGGCCTGCCCGCGCTGCTCACCGGCGCTTTCCTGCTGGAGCGGTTTTTCGCGATACCGGGCATCGGGCGTGAAATCATCCTGGCCGTGGAACGCAGCGATTTCCCCATCATCAAGGCGGCCACCGTGTACGTGGCCATGGCCACCATGGCGGCGAACCTGCTGGGAGACCTCTTGTACCACTGGCTGGATCCGCGCGTGCACCTGGAATGAACGTGACGGACGCCAATCCTTCTCCCGGACTGTGGACGCTGGCCTGGCGCCGCTTGCGGCGCGACCGGGTCGGCATGGCCTCGCTTGCCGTGGTGGTGTTTTACCTCTGCGTGGTCTGCCTTGCGGCTGCCGGCTGGATCGCGCCCGACTGGACCCGGGAAGTGGGCGTCAATTACGCCCCTCCCGTGTTCCTTCCCGGCGACCAGGACGAAACGGCCGTGCCGCTGCAGCAAACGTCCGCCGTTGCCGCTCCCGTGGACCTGTACGGCCTGAAGGATCCCCTTGCCCGCGTGCTGGACGCCATCAGGGCGGCCCATCCCGAAGACCAGTCCCGGCCCGCCGAGGGGCGTCGGCTCACCCTGATTCTGGGCGGCGACAAATGGGGGCACGACATCCTCACGAAAGTGATCAAGGGCAGCGAAACGTCGATCCTGGTCGGCCTCATCGCGGCGCTGCTGGCCACGGCCCTGGGAACGGTGATGGGCGCGCTTGCCGGCTACTTCGGGCGCTGGGTGGACGATTTTTTCAACTGGCTCTATGGTGTGTTCACCGCCATCCCGTATTTGCTGCTGATTTTTGCCATCGCCGCCGTGCTGCAGCAGAAAGGGGTTTCCACCATCATCCTGATTCTCGGCCTGACCGGGTGGACCGGGGTGTTCCGGCTCGTGCGCGCCGAATATCTCAAGCACAAGAGCCGCGAATATGTGCTGGCGGCCGGCGCCATGGGCGCATCCCATGCGCGGCGCATGTTCATACACATCCTGCCCAACACCAGCCACGTCCTGCTGGTGCAGCTGTCCCTCAACGTGGTGGGATTCATCAAATCGGAAGTGATCCTGAGCTTCCTGGGCTTTGGCGTTCCCGTGGACGTCGTCTCCTGGGGCAGCATGCTGAACGAGGCCCAGAACGAGCTGATTCTCGGAAAGTGGTGGCAGCTGGCCGCGGCCGGAACCGCCATGGCGGTGCTGGTGACCGCATTCAGCCTGCTGACGGATGCCCTGCGCGACGCCCTCGACCCGAAGCTGAAATACTGAGCCCATCCCATGCTGCTTTCCGTACAGAATTTGCAGGTCAGTTTCCAGTCGGGGCAGGACGCTCCGCTCGAAGCCGTGCGGAACGTGAGTTTCGACCTGCCCGAACGAACCACCCTGGCGCTGGTCGGCGAGTCGGGCAGCGGCAAGTCCGTGACCGCGCTTTCGATCCTCGGCCTTCTGCCGCGCCAGGTGGCTCGCGTTGCTTCCCAAAGCCGGATCGTGTGGCAGGGACAGGATCTGCTCCAGTGCGGGGAAGAGCGGCTGCGTGCCGTCCGCGGCAAGGAAATCGCGGTGATTTTCCAGGAACCCATGAGCTCGCTCAACCCGGTCTTTACCGTGGGCCACCAGCTGACGGAAGGGCTGCGGCTGCACCTCGGGATGTCGTCCAGGCAGGCCCGCTCCAGGGCCCTGGAGCTCCTGTCCGAAGTGGGGATCCCGGAACCGGGCAGGCGGCTTGATGCCTATCCGCATCAGCTCTCCGGCGGCCAGCAGCAACGCGTCATGATCGCCATGGCGATCAGTTGCCAGCCCAAGCTGCTGATCGCCGACGAGCCCACCACGGCGCTCGACGTCACCATCCAGCGCCAGATCCTGGACTTGATGCGTGAATTGCAGCAGCGCCTGCGCATGTCGGTGCTTTTCATCACCCACGACCTCGCCCTCGTGAACGAGATCGCTTCGCAGGTGGTGGTGATGAAACAGGGGGAAGTGCGTGAGGCGGGGACGCGCGAAGAGGTGTTCGCCTCGCCGAAGGATCCTTACACCCAGGCGTTGCTGGCCTGCCGGCCGCCGCTTGAAGGGCGTCCGCTGCGCCTGCGCGTGATCGATGATTTTCTCGGCGGCACGCCGCTGCGCGCGCTGCCGGAACGGGAGCGCGGCCGCGCCCCTTCCGACGAAACGATCCTGGAAGCGAAAGGCCTGTGCAAGGATTTCCCCGTTCGCGAAGGGCTCTGGCGCAAGCGCCTGTTCCGTGCGGTCCAAGGGGTCTCGTTCCAGGCGGCGCGGGGCAAGACCGTGGGCATCGTGGGGGAGTCGGGCTCCGGAAAGACCACGCTGGGCCTCACCATCGCGGGGCTGCTTCAGCCGGACGCGGGAGAGATCCTGTTCGAAGGCGAAAGCCTGCGCACGTCGCGCGAGCGCGATCCCATGGCCTTGCGGCGACGCATCCAGATCGTGTTCCAGAACCCTTACGCCTCCCTCAATCCCCGCTTCACGGTCGGGCATATCCTGACGGAGCCCCTCCTGCTGCACGGCATCGGCCGCGGCGCGTCCGAGCGCGAAGCGCTTGCCCGACAGCTGCTGGAAAGGGTGGGGCTGCCCGCCAGCGCATACCTGCGCTACCCCCACGAGTTTTCGGGCGGCCAGCGCCAGCGCATCGCCATTGCCCGTTGCCTGACCGTGAAACCCCAGGTGCTCATTTGCGACGAGTCCGTGTCGGCGCTCGACGTTTCCGTGCAGGCGCAGGTGCTCAATCTGCTGCAGGACCTGCAGGACGAATTTCGCATGAGCTATCTGTTCATTTCCCACGATCTTGCGGTGGTCCGCTACATGTCCGACCAGGTGCTCGTGATGCATGACGGCGCGGTGGTGGAGTCCGGGGATGCGGACGCGGTATTTTCCGGGCCGCGGCACCCCTACACCCGGGAGCTGCTGGCGGCCATCCCCAGGGGCCGGGTGCGCTGACGGAGGGCGTTCAGGGGGACTTGTTGCGGGCGGTTTTCTTGGCGGCGTGATGGGCGGACTTGCGGGAATGATGCCCGGCGCCGCTTTTTCCCTGCGTGCCCTTGTGGGCGGACTTGGCACCATGCCGTGCCCGTTGCGGCGGGGCCGGGGCCGGAATTTCGGATTCCGGCTTTCCGTTGAGTTCCAAGGACGCCTTGGGGGTTCCCGGCTTGTCCGGGACCAGGATGACGCCCCCACCGGCGACCTTGCGGTTGCTGGCGATTCCGTTGATGCGCTTCAGTTCATCGCCCGTAAGCCCGAACTGGTTGGCGACTTTTTCCAGTGCTTCGCCCCGGCGCAGATGGTGCGTTTTCCATGACACGAGCTTGACGTTCGGATCTTCCAGCCGGGCGACGAACCGCTCGGCGACGCCGGCAGGCACCAGGATGGTTTTTTCCTTGTTGAAATCGAGGCTGATGACGGGCCGGTTGAACCCGGGGTTGAGCATCAGGAAATCG
This sequence comes from Pseudomonadota bacterium, assembly GCA_021826025.1. Lineage (GTDB taxonomy): Bacteria > Pseudomonadota > Gammaproteobacteria > Burkholderiales > Ferrovaceae > JAKBAT01. The sequence continues at coordinate 38,046 of JAKBBG010000009.1, forward strand.
TCCACGCTCATTTCGGCGAACTGGGCGGCGAGCTTCGTGTCGAGCCGCTTGCGGGTGGTGACGGCCGAGAAATACGGTTCGTCGGGAATGGAAGCGAGCGTGAGGCCGTACTGTTCGGGATTGAGGACGATGGCCTTGGCTGCGAGCAGTTTGGGCACGTAGTTGCGGGTCTCATCCGGGAGCCGCAGGCTTTGATAGTCGGTCGGAAGCCCGCGCGCTTCGTTGTAGGCGATTTCCCGCCGGATCTTGCCTTCGCCGCAGTTGTAGCCCGCCAGCGCGAGTTCCCAGGATCCGAATTCGTCGTAGAGCTTCTGCAGGTAATCGAGGGCGCTGTTGGTGGCGGCGATCACGTCCTTGCGGCCGTCATACCACCAGTCCTGCCGGAGACCGAACACGCGGCCGGTGGAAGGAATGAATTGCCACATTCCGGAAGCCTGGCTGCGGGACAGCGCATGGGGGTTGAAGGCGCTTTCAACGATGGGCAACAGGGCGATTTCCATGGGCATGCCGCGCCGCTGGACTTCTTCCACGATGTAGTACAGGTATCGCCGGCTGCGGTCCACGGTGCGCTCCACATAGTCGGGGCGCGCGGCGAACCAGGCGATGTGGCGGCTGACGAGGCGGTCGTCGGGCAGGGGCTCCAGGGCGAAGCCGTCCCTGATCCGGTCCCACAAGTCGTACGGCTCCGTCGGTTCCGCGTCCTGGACGCTGAGTTCAGGCACGTACTGGGCTCCGGAAAGCACGCCGGACTGGAGCAGGGGCGCCTCGGGCAGCGCGCCGGGGGGGGCGGGCTGGGGACTGACCAGCGCGGCCTGGACAGGGTTTTCGGGAGGGGGGGCAGCTTCCTCCTCCTCGTCGGCCGCGGCCGGCATGGCAGCCGCCACCGCGAGCAGCGCAGCCATCCAGAGCAGGCGCGCCGGTCCCTGGTGCTTCAGAACGTGTTTTTCCATTGCCTCAGGGCGGCGAACACGGCGACGCGGTCGGTGGGCTGGGTTCCCGTTTGGGAAACCACGGCCCGGACCACCGAAGGCTCCCGGCAACGCAGGAACGGATTGGTCCTGAGCTCGAGCCCGATGGTGCTGGGCACCGTGGGCAGTCCGCGGCGCCGGGTTTCGGCAGCATCGGCGGCACGCTCCCGCAGCTGGAGGTTGTCAGGTTCGACCGCTTTTGCGAATGCGATGTTGGACAAGGTGTACTCGTGGGCACAGTAAACGGCAGTATTTTCGGGGAGTGCGGCGAGCTTGTCCAATGAAGCCGCCATTTGGTCCGGCGTTCCTTCGAAGAGGCGGCCGCAGCCGCAGGCGAACAGGGTATCGCCGCAAAAGAGCGCGCCATGGCCGAAGTAGGCGATATGGCCAGCCGTATGGCCGGGAACGTCCAGGATCCGGAAGGTGGCGTCCAGTTCGGGCAGGGCCACGGTCGCAGGTTCCCCGACGGGGCGGGTGACGCCGGCGATGGCCTCGCTGCGCGGCCCGTAGACCGGCACCGGGCGGGATTGGGCTTGCAGCAATTCCTCGACGCCGCCCACATGGTCGCCATGGTGGTGGGTGATGAGGATGGCTGCCAGGGCGAGGCCGTTCTCCTTCAGGAAACGCTGTACCGGAAAGCCTTCCCCGGGGTCCACGACGGCGGCGTGCCGCCCATCGTGCAGGACCCAGATGTAATTGTCGTTGAAAGCGGGGACGCCGCTGACCTGAAAGCGTGCTGACATGGTTTGCTCTAACTGGACCGGATTGGTCTACAATTCTGGCATGGCTAACGCAACCTTGCACGACTGGCTCGATACCCCGCTCGGGGCCTATGTCCTCGCGCAGGAGCAGCATGTGCTCGACGAGGCCGTGGCGAACATATTCGGTTTCAATGCGCTGCAGGTCTTCATGCCCGAACTGGACGCCCTGCGCACCAACCGGGTTCCCAACAAGATCACGGTGAGCGCCTGCGGGAATACCAGCCTGCGCGCCGACCCCGCCGCATTGCCCATCGCCACGCAAAGCATCGACCTTGCAGTCCTGCCCCACGCGCTGGAGTTTTCCCCGAACCCGCATGCCATCCTGCGTGAAATGGACCGGGTCATGATGCCGGAAGGGCGCCTCATCATCACGGGGTTCAACCCGCGCAGCCTCTGGGGCATGCGCCAGTTTTTCACCCGCAGGCAGGCCGGCTACCCCTGGTGCGGGGATTTCATTGCCCTCTCGCGCCTCAAGGACTGGCTGGCCCTGCTGGGGTTTGAAGTGAATGCCGGGCGCTTGTGGGCCTATGCGCCGCCGTTCACCACCGAACGCTGGCTGCGCCGTTTCCACTTCATGGAAGCGGCCGGGGACCGCTGGTGGGGGGTGGGGGGAGGCGTGTACATGCTGCAGGCGATCAAACGGGTTCACGGGGCCCGCCTCATCCTGCCGTGCTGGAACAAAACGCCGGCCGAAAAGGGGCTTGCCACGGCCGTGCGCAGCGCCGTCCGGCGAAGCGGGTATACGGAAAGGAAAGTGGTTCCCCTGATTCGCGGCCCCCGGCCACCGGAAGAAACGGCATCGTGACCGGTGTTTCAGGGGAGCGTGTGGAGATCTACACGGACGGCGCCTGCAAGGGCAATCCGGGCCCGGGCGGCTGGGGCGCGCTGCTCGCCTACCAGGGAACCGAACGGGAACTGTGCGGCGGCGAGCCGCACACCACCAACAACCGCATGGAACTGACGGCGGTCATCGAAGCCCTGAAGGCGCTCAAACGGCCTTGTCACGTGGCGCTGTATACCGATTCGCAATATGTCCAGAAAGGCATCCTGGAGTGGATCAAGGGTTGGGAGCGCAACGGCTGGAAAACGGCCGCGCGCCAGCCGGTCAAAAACGCGGATTTGTGGATGCGGCTGAATCAGGAAGCCGCGCGCCACCAGATTGCATGGCATTGGGTCAAAGGCCATGCCGGGCACCCGGGCAACGAACGGGCCGACCGGCTGGCCAACCAGGGGATTGAACAGGTGGGTCGATGAGGCAGGTGGTACTGGATACGGAGACGACCGGTCTCGAACCGGCCAAAGGGCACCGCGTGATCGAGATCGGCCTGGTGGAAATCGTGCACCGCCGGCGCACCGGCGCCCATTTCCACCGCTATCTCAATCCCGATCGGGACAGCGATCCCGGGGCGCTGCAAAAGCATGGCCTGACGACCGAATTTTTGTCGGACAAGCCCCGGTTTTCGGACGTGGCCGACCCCTTTCTGGCGTTCGTCGAGGGGGCGGAGCTCATCATCCACAACGCCGCCTTCGATCTCGGGTTTCTGGACCACGAGCTGCGACAGCTCGGCAAGGAGCCCCTGACCGGCCTGTGCCCCAAGGTCACGGATACCCTGGCCATGGCGCGGGAGTTGCATCCGGGCAAGCGCAACACCCTGGATGCCCTGTGCGAGCGCTATGGCGTCGACAATTCGCGCCGGACGTTTCACGGTGCGTTGCTCGACGCCGAACTGCTGGGGGATGTTTACCTGGCCATGACCCGGGGCCAGGAAACCCTGCTGGTGGACTCTGCCCCGATGTCTGGAGAGGCTGCGAGGCAGACCCTTCACCGTTCCGGAAAGCCCCTGGCGGTACGTTATGCCACCCTCGAGGAAATCGACAACCATCTCCAGCTGCTGGAAAAAATCGACGAGGCGAGCAAGGGCCGCTGCCTCTGGAAGCGCACCGCCTCCTAGCGATTACCGCCCGTCCCCGCGAACCAGCTGCAGGTAGCGCGCTCCATCCGGCGGCGTGCCGTGGCGCTGGGACTCCCAAACCACTTCCGCCAGGCATTCCAGCAACCGGTGCCGTGCCGCATGTTCGTCCCGCAGTTCCTGGCAGAGGCGCTCGTAGGCGGAACGGATTCCCGCAGGCTGGTCGATGGAAAGCTGCTCTTCCACCGCGAGGTGCAGCCCCAGATGCAAAAAGGGGTTGGTTTCCCCCTGTTCCGGGAACCACTCGCGCTCCAGGTAGCGTTCCGGCTGCGCGAGCAGTCCGTGATATTCCGGGTGATGGCTGATGATCTGCCAGGCCAGGCTTTCGAGCGGGGTCATGAGCACCTTGTCCTGCTCCTTGCGCCAGACGTCGAAAAAGAAGCGTCGCGCCTCTTCGCGGGAAGGGTTAAACATGTTTCGCCCCGTACCCGCACAGGTCAAGCAGGATGCAGTGGCCGCAGTCGGGATTGCGGGCGCGGCAGACATAGCGGCCGTGCAGGATCAGCCAATGGTGCGCGTCTTTGCGAAATTCGGGCGGGACGGCCTTGAGCAGCTTGGTTTCCACCGCCAGCGGGGTGTTTCCGGGCGCCAGGCCGGTCCGGTTGGCGACCCTGAAAATATGGGTGTCCACCGCGATGGTCGCCTGTCCGAACGCCGTGTTCAGGACCACGTTGGCGGTCTTGCGCCCCACTCCGGGCAGGGATTCCAGCGCGTCGCGCCGGTCCGGGACCTGGCCGCCGAACTGTTCTTCCAGGATGCGGGCCGTGGCCAGCACGTTGCGCGCCTTTGTCCGGTAAAGGCCGATGGTGCGGATGGCGGATTCGAAGCGTTCCTGGCCGAAGGCCAGGAGGTCCGCCGGCGTCTTGACGGACCTGAAGAGGGGGGCGGTGGCCAGGTTGACGCTTTTGTCGGTGGCCTGTGCCGACAGGATGACGGCCACCAGCAGCTGGAACGGGTTGGCGTAATGCAGTTCCGTCGTCGGATGGGGGGTTGCGGCCTGCAACCTGCGGAAAAGCTCGAAGCGGTCAGCCGGTTTCATGCCGCGGCCAGGGCATTGGCCGGGACCAGCACGATGCAGTCGGTCGGACAGGGCGGCAGACAGCTTTCGCAGCCGGTGCAAAGGTCCTGCAGCACGGTGTGCGTGTGGCGCGACGCACCCAGGATCGCGCCTTCGGGGCAGGCTTTGACGCAGCGGAAACAGCCGATGCAGTCGGATTCCCGGATCCATGCCACCTGGGTGCGGGTCGCGAGCGTCGGGCGGGGCGCGCTCACGCGATGGCCTCGAGAATTTCGTCGACCAGGGCAGGGCCCCGGAAAATCAGTCCGGTGTAAATCTGGATGAGGCTCGCACCGGCCTCCAGCATCGCCTTGGCGCGGGCCCCGGAGGTGATGCCGCCCACCCCGATGATCGGGAGCGCGCCGTCCAGGGCGTGGGCCAGGGTGCGCACCACGGCCAGGGCCGCTTCATGCAGCGGGGCGCCGCTCAGTCCGCCGGTTTCGGAGGCCAGCGGGTGGCCCGCGACGGTGTCGCGGCCGACCGTGGTGTTGGTGGCGATGACGGCGTCCATGCGGTGGGCGAGCAGCCGGCGCGCGATGGCCTCCACCTGCGCGGTCGTGAGGTCGGGCGCGATTTTGAGGGCGATCGGGACGTAGCGCCCCGTGCTGTCCGCCAGCGCCTGCTGGGTTGCCTTGAGGGCCGCGAGCAGGCGGTCGAGCGCGTCGTCGCCCTGCAGTTCGCGGAGGTTGGCCGTGTTGGGGGAGGAGATGTTGACGGTGACGTAATGGGCGTGCGGCGCCACGCGCCGCAGGGCGAGCACGTAGTCGTCCACGGCCCGCTCCAGGGGGGTGTCGAAATTCTTGCCGATGTTGATTCCGAGGATGCCGCGGTACCCGGAACGCGCCACCTGCTGCAGCAGGTAGTCCACCCCGTTGTTGTTGAAGCCCAGCCGGTTGATGACGCCTTCCACTTCGGGGAGGCGGAACACGCGGGGCTTGGGGTTGCCGAGCTGCGGCCGGGGGGTCACCGTGCCGACTTCCACGAAACCGACGCCCAGGGCGCCCAGGCCGTCCAGGTATTCGGCATTCTTGTCCATACCCGCGGCGATGCCGAGCGGGTTGGGGAAGGACAGTCCCATGACGGTACGGGGCCGCACCGTTCGGGGGGCGCCGGGCTTGACGAGGCCGCAGCGGGCTGCGCCGGTGAGGGCCTGCAGCGACAGGGCATGGGCGCGTTCGGGGTCCACCTGAAACAGCAGGTTGCGTGCGAGGGAATAGAGCATCAGGCCTGCTCCGCAGCCTGGCGAAGGGGAATCCAGCGCTGGTCCACCAGCCCCTGCAGCGGTTGGTAGTTGATTTTGTAAGCCATTTTCGAGCTGTTCGCGATCCAGTACCCCAGGTAGAGCCAGGGGAGGTTGCGGCGCCTGCATTCCTCGATTTGCCACAGGATGTTGTAGGTGCCCAGGCTGCCCCTGGGAAGGTCGGGGTCATAGAAGGTATAGACCGAGGAAAGACCCTGTTCCAGCTCGTCGATGATGCTGATCATGCGCAGGGTCCCGCCTTCCCGGAATTCCACCAGCTGGCTGGGAACGGTGGATTGCAACAGGAAGTGGATGTATTGTTCCTGGCTGTCCTGGCCGGCGTTGCGCTCGAGGTGGCGCGCGGCCTGGTAGCGCGTGTAGAGCGCGTAATGCTCCGGCTCGAACCGCAGGGGCTGCCAGAACGCTTCCAGGCTCGCGTGACGCAGGAACGCGCGGCGCTGCGAGCGGTTGGCCCTGAACGCGGCCACGTCCACGCGCACCGGAACACAGGCGCTGCAGTGGCTGCAGTGGGGCCGGTAGGTGAACACCCCGCTGCGGCGGAAGCCCGAATCCACCAGGGCGCTGTAGAGGTGCTGGTCCACCAGATAGCCCGGCGTCACGACCTGGGAGCGGGCTTCGAGGTCGGGCAGGTAACTGCAGGCGTAAGGCGCCGTGGCATAAAACTGCAGCTGGCGCAGCGGAAGGTCGTGGAGCCGGGTCATGAGGCTAGAGCAGTCCCTCGAACAGGTGCACTTCCACCAGGGCTCCGGCAGGGACCGGGCCGGATTCCAGCGGCAGCACGATGAAACAGTTGGCTTCGCTCATGGAGCGAAGGATGCCCGAGCCCTGGTTTCCGGTGCTGCGCACGGTCCACTCGCCATCGGCGTCGAGGCTTGCGATGCCGCGCTGGAATTCCGTGCGCCCCGGGGCCTTTTTGAGCGGCGTGGTCGTGCGCAGGCGAAGGCGCGGGACCGGCGGGACGGGATGCATCCCGGAAAGGGCCAGCAGGGCGTCGCGCACGAACGTGTAAAAAGTCACCATGACCGCCACCGGGTTTCCCGGCAAACCGAAAAAATGGCTGTTGCCCAGATGGCCGTAGGCCAGCGGGCGGCAAGGATTAATCGCGATTTTA
>JAKBBG010000062.1 GCA_021826025.1 Pseudomonadota bacterium
CGCACATCCTCGGGGGGCTCGCCTGCTACGCCGTCAGCGTGGTGGTGTGGATCATGGCCCTGTCCCGGGTGCCGGTGTCCATGGCCTATCCCATGCTGTCCATCGGCTACGTGGTCAACGCCCTGGCGGCCTATTGGCTTTTGGGAGAATCCCTGTCGTCCCTGCGCGTGGCCGGCATATTCGTCGTCATTCTCGGAGTGTTCCTCATTGCACGCAGCTAAGCCCGAACCTGCCCAGCCGTTCCTGCCGTTCGCGCGGCCCACCATCGACGAGACCATGGTCGCGGCCCTGGCCGACACCCTGCGCTCGCTCTGGATCACGTCCGGCCCCCAGGTGCTGGCTTTTGAAAGGGCGCTTTCCGAATACCACGACGGCCGCCCGGCGCGCGTGTTCTCCTCGGCCACGGGCGCGCTCGAGGTGGCGCTGCTCACGATCGGCGTCGGGCCCGGCGACGAAGTCATCATGCCGGCCCAGACCTTCTTTTCCTGCGCCAACGCCATCGCGCGCACCGGGGCCCGCCCCGTGTTCGTGGACGTGGACCCGGCCACCCGCAACATGGACCTGTCCGCAGCGGCAGCGGCCATCACGGCGCGCACGCGCGCCCTCATGCCCACCCATTTCGCCGGACTGCCGCTCGACATGGACGCCCTCTACGCGCTGGCGCGCGCGCGCGGCCTGCGCGTGATCGAAGACGCGGCGCTCGCCATCGGCAGCCGCTGGAAGGGCCGGCGCATCGGCAGCTTCGGCGACATCGCAAGCTTCAGCTTCCATCCCAACAAGAACATCACCACCATCGAAGGCGGCGCCCTGGTGTTCGCCGACGAGGCGGAAGCGCGGCGTGCCGAACAGTACCGGTTTCACGGCATCGCCCGCCTGCCCGACGGCACGCGCGACGTGGTGGTGCTGGGAGGCAAATACAACCTGCCGGACGTGAACGCGCGCCTGGGCCTGCTGCAGCTTGCCCGCCTGGAAGAGTTCATCGCGCGCCGACGGCACCTGGTGGCGCGCTATTTCGGGCGCCTGCAAACGGATCCGCCCTGCGAACTGCCCGCGCGCGGAGACGACGGCCACAGCTGGAACTTTTTCGCGCCCCTGCTTCCCCTGGACCGCCTCGCCTGGACCCGCAAGCAGGTCATGGACGCGCTCGCCGCGCGCGGCATCGGGACCGGCGTCTCCTACGAAGCGGTGCATCTCACCACCCAGTACCGGGCCCTGGGCCACCGGGAAGGGGACTTTCCCCACGCCGAACGCATCGCCCGCGAAACCCTGACCCTGCCGCTTTTCCCCACCATGCAGGACGCGGACGTGGACCGGGTGTGCGACGCCCTGCGCGCCGTGCTGCACGAAGCCCGAGGGTGACCGCCGCCATGGCCGCCCTGCCCCGCGTATCCGTCATCATTCCGGTCTACAACGAGGAAGCCGGACTGCAGAGCCTGTTCGACCGGCTCTACCCCGCGCTCGACGCCCTATCGGTCCGCTACGAAATCGTTTTCATCAACGACGGCAGCCGCGACCGCTCTCCCGCGATCCTGCGCCAGCAGTTCGAGCGCCGGCCCGACGTGACCCGCGTGATCCTGCTCAACGGCAATTACGGCCAGCACATGGCCATCATGGCGGGGTTCGAGCAGGCCCGGGGAGACCGCATCGTGACGCTCGATGCCGACCTGCAGAACCCTCCGGAGGAAATCGGCAAGCTGCTGGCCGCCATGGACGCGGGCCACGACTACGTGGGCACCATCCGCCAGAACCGCCGGGATAGCGCCTGGCGGCGCTGGGCCTCGCGCCTGATGAACCGGCTGAGGGAGCGCATCACCCGCATCCACATGACCGACCAGGGCTGCATGCTGCGCGCCTACGACCGCAACATCGTGCAGGCGATCGTGGCCTGCCGGGAAGTCAACACCTTCATTCCGGCCCTCGCCTACACCTTCTCGGCCCGCCCCACGGAAGTGGAAGTGCGTCACGAAGAGCGCGCCGCTGGCGAATCGAAGTATTCCCTCTACAGCCTGGTGCGGCTCAATTTCGACCTGGTGACCGGGTTCTCGGTCATGCCGCTGCAGCTGTTCTCGCTGCTGGGCATGCTGCTGTCCCTGCTGTCCGCCCTGTTCGTGGGCTACCTGCTGCTGCGCCGCCTGATCCTCGGCCCGGAGGCCGAAGGGGTGTTCACCCTGTTCGCCATCACGTTTTTCCTGATCGGCATCCTGCTTTTCGGCATCGGGCTGCTGGGCGAATACGTGGGCCGCATTTACCAGCAGGTGCGGGAACGGCCGCGTTTCCTGGTGGAAGCCATCCTGGAAGCGCCGGCGGACGTGCCCGGCCGCCACTCGCAACCGCCCCAGCCCTAGTTCCCCATGGCGCGGGCCGTCGTTTTCGCCTACCACACCATCGGGGTGCGCTGCCTCGAGGTGCTGCTCGACCAGGGCGTCGACGTGGCGCTGGTGGTGACCCACCGCGACAACCCGCAGGAGCACATCTGGTTTGAAAGCGTGGCAGCGCTGGCCACGGCCCGCGGCCTGCCCTGCATCCTGCCGGACGACCCCAACGACCCGGTCGTGGTGGCGCAGGTGCGTGCGCTGCGCCCCGATTTCATTTTCTCCTTCTATTATCGCCACATGCTGGGGGCCGGCCTGCTCGCGCTGCCCGCACGCGGCGCCTACAACCTGCACGGCTCGCTGCTGCCGCGCTACCGCGGCCGCGTGCCCGTGAACTGGGCCGTCATCCGCGGCGAAACGGAAACGGGCGCCACGCTGCACGCCATGACCGCGAAGCCGGACCAGGGCGACATCGTGGCCCAGAAACCCGTGCCCATCGGCCCGGACGACACCGCCTTCGACGTGTTCCAGCGCGTGTCGCAAGCCGGTGTGGCGGCGCTGCGCGAAGCCTTGCCCGCCTTGCTCGCCGGCACGGCGCCGCATCGGCCGCAGGACCTCGCGGCCGGTTCGTACTTCGGCGGACGGCGCCCGGAAGACGGGCGCATCGACTGGCGCGCGCCGGCCGTGCACATCCACAACCTGGTGCGGGGCGTCGCCCCGCCCTATCCCGGCGCCTTCACCACCCTGGACGGCCGCGTGGCGCGCATCCTGCGCACCAGCCTCGTTCGTCGCCCGGATGCGGTGGCGCAAACCGTCGGCGGCGATGGCTCGCCCCTCTACATCCTTGCCCTTGAAATCGGCGGCGCTTCCATCGACGCGGCTGAATTCAGGCGCCGCTATCCGGCGGGAATCCGGCCTTCCTGATCTGGTATAATTGCAGCTTTATTTGTGCAGTCGGATCCCATGAAGAAAATTCTCATCCTCGGCGTCAACGGCTTTATCGGCCACCACCTCAGCCAGCGCATCCTCAACACGACCGACTGGTCCGTCTTCGGCATGGACATGCAAAGCGACCGCGTGGCCGACCTGATCGACCACCCGCGCTTCCATTTCTTTGAAGGCGACATCACGATCAACAAGGAATGGATCGAATACCACGTCAAGAAATGCGACGTGGTGCTGCCGCTCGTGGCCATCGCCACGCCGGCCACCTACGTGCAGCAGCCGCTTCGGGTGTTCGAGCTGGACTTCGAGGCCAACCTGCCCATCGTGCGCAGCTGCGTGAAATACCGCAAGCGCATCCTGTTCCCCTCCACGTCCGAAGTGTACGGCATGTGCCGGGACAGCGAATTCGACCCGGACCGCTCGGAACTGATCCTGGGCCCCATCGAAAAGCAGCGCTGGATCTACTCCTGCAGCAAGCAGCTGATGGACCGGGTGATCTGGGGTTACGGCGCGCAGGACGGCCTTGATTTCACCCTGTTCCGCCCCTTCAACTGGATCGGCGCCGGGCTGGACAGCATCCACACGCCCAAGGAAGGCAGTTCGCGCGTGATCACCCAGTTTTTCGGCCACATCGTGCGCGGCGAAAACATCAAGCTGGTGGACGGCGGCACGCAGAAGCGCGCGTTCACCTACATCGACGACGGCGTTTCGGCCCTCATGAAAATGATCGAGAACCGCAACGGCGTCGCCACCGGAAAAATCTACAACGTGGGCAACCCGTCCAACAACTATTCGGTCAAGGAACTGGCCCGGATGATGCTCGCGCTCGCCATGGAATACCCCGAATACCGGGAAACGGCGCAGCAGGTTCAACTGGTGGAAACCACCTCGGAAGCCTACTACGGCAAGGGCTACCAGGACGTCCAGAACCGCGTGCCGAAAATCGACAACACCCGCAGCGAACTCGATTGGGCGCCGCAGGTGTCCATGGCGGACGCCCTGCGCTTCATTTTCGATTCCTACCGCGGCCAGGTGGCCGAAGCGCGCGGCCTGGTGGACTGACCCCGGATCATGAGCGCACCGCTGGTAGGCATCGTCATGGGCAGCAACTCGGATTGGCGGGTGATGGAGCACGCCGCCAAAATGCTGGAGCGCTTTGACGTGCCCTACGAAGCGCGCGTCGTTTCAGCCCACCGCACGCCCGACCTGATGTTCGAATACGCCACCCAGGCCCGCAGCCGCGGACTGGTCTGCATCATCGCCGGCGCCGGCGGCGCGGCCCACCTGCCGGGCATGCTGGCCGCCAAAACCACGATCCCGGTGCTGGGCGTGCCGGTGCCCAGCACGAGCCTCGCCGGCCAGGATTCCCTCCTGTCCATCGTGCAGATGCCCAAAGGCATTCCGGTGGCCACCTTCGCCATCGGCGAGGCGGGGGCGGCCAATGCCGCCCTGTTCGCCGTGAGCCTGCTCGCGCGCGAACTGCCCGGACTGCCCGCCCGCCTGGAAGCGTTCCGTGCCGAACTCGCCAGCACCGTCCAATCCATGACCCTGCCTCCGGAACAATGAGCGACATGCAGCACACCACCCTGGGCCTCCTGGGTGGCGGACAACTGGGCCGCATGTTCACTTCCGCCGCACGCACCATGGGGTACGACGTGGTGGTTCTCGACCCGGACCCGACGTCGCCGGCCGCCCACTTCGCCACGCGACACTTGTGCGCCCCGTTCGACGACCCTGCGGCGCTCGAAACGATGGCGCAAAGCTGTGCCGCCGTCACCACCGAATTCGAAAACGCGCCGGCAGCCTCCCTGGAGTTCCTGGCGCGCCGCTGCCCGGTGCGGCCGGCCCCCTCCGCCGTGGCCATCGCCCAGAACCGCATCCAGGAAAAAACCTTTTTCCGCGACCAGGGCTTCCCCGTCGGCCCCTTCGCGGTGGCGCGGGACCCCGCGGAATTCCGCCTGGCCCTGGCCGACGTCAAGTTTCCTGCCATCATCAAGACGGCCCGCTTCGGCTACGACGGCAAAGGCCAGTACCGGGTCCAAACGCCGCAGGAAGCGCTCGCGGTCTTGGCGGACCATCCCCAGGTCCTGCCTGCGGTGATCGAAACCCTGGTGCCGTTGCGCCTGGAAATTTCCGTCCTGCTCGCGCGCGGCGCCGACGGCCAGGTGGCCCTGTGGCCCATTGCCGAAAACCGGCATCGCGACGGCATCCTCGACCTCACCATCGCGCCGGCCCGCATCCGCGAAGAGCTGGCCGCGCGGGCCGGGAAGATCGCGACGGAAATCGCCGAGCGGCTGGACTACGTGGGCGTGCTGGCCGTGGAATTCTTCGTCACCGGCATCGACACCCTGTTCGTCAACGAAATGGCCCCGCGCCCCCACAACAGCGGCCATTACACCCTGGACGCCTGCGTCACGAGCCAGTTCGAACAGCAGGTGCGCACCCTCTGCGGCCTGCCGCTGGGCAATCCCGAACTGCTGCGCCCGGCCGCCATGGTCAACCTGCTGGGGGACTTGTGGGCCAACGGAACGCCGCCCTGGGAAGCCATATTCCAGGAGCCGGACGCGAAGCTCCACCTCTACGGCAAGCAGGCTCCCCGACCCGGTCGGAAAATGGGGCACTTCACGGTACTGGGAAACAGCGCGAGCGAAGCGCTGGAAAAAGCGCTGCGCCTGCGCGCCGCACTGGGAATGCCGGACTAGACGGCGTCGTCGTTGGTTTCGCCGGTGCGGATGCGCACGGCCTGGGTCACTTCCGTCACGAAAATCTTGCCGTCACCGATCTTGCCCGTGCGGGCCGCCCGGATGATGGCGTCGATGGCCTTTTCCTCGACGCTGTCGGTCACGACCACTTCGATCTTGACCTTGGGTAGAAAATCCACCACGTATTCGGCCCCGCGGTACAGTTCCGTATGGCCTTTCTGCCGCCCAAATCCTTTCACTTCCGTCACGGTCAGGCCTGAAATGCCGATCTCGGACAGGGCTTCCCGAACTTCGTCCAGCTTGAAAGGCTTGATGACTGCAGTGATCAATTTCATTGTTTGCTCCGTAAATTTTCCGGTCATGCCGCCCGGCTATGCGGTGACACCCTACGGCCCAAAATGATAACACCGGTTGGCGACCAAAAGAAAACCGCCCGCGGGATGTCCCGGGGGCGGCAAAGACCACTTTAGGAGACTGCTACAACACCTTTGAAAAACGCTGGTGGTCGGCATGCTGCCAGAGGTACTTGTCGAAAGCCATGGCAACGGCACGCACGAAAAACCACCCCGTCTTGCTCACCTCCAGGCCCGCGGGCGTGCGGGACACGAGGCCGAACTGTTCGAATTCACGGATGCGCGCGAGCGCTTCCTCGAAATAGGTTTCGAAGCGGATGCCGTACTGGCGCTCCAGCGCTTCAAAATTCACCCGGCCCTGGCACATGAGGCGCATGATGACGTCCCGCCGCACCCGATCGTCGTCGTCGAGGGTCAGCCCCCGTTCCACCGGAAGCCGGCCGGCGTCCAGCGCCCCAGTGTATTCGGCCAGGGTTTTCACGTTCTGGCTGTAGGCCCGGCCCACCTGGCTGATGGCGGACACGCCAAGCCCCACCAGGTCCGAACCGGGGTTGGCGTGGTAGCCCTGGAAATTGCGTTGCAGGCGGCCGTCGCGCTTGACCCGGGCCAACTGGTCTTCGGGCAGGGCGAAGTGATCCATGCCGATGTACTCGTAGCCGTCGGCCAGGAACCGGCGGATGGCCTGGTCCAGCATCTGCAGCTTGAGGTCAGCGCCGGGCAGCGTGTCCGCGTCGATGCGCCGCTGCGGCTTGAAACGGGCCGGCAGGTGCGCGTAGGCATACAGCGCAATGCGGTCGGGGTGCACGGTGACCACCTGTTCGAGCGTGCGCGCAAAGGACTCGGGGTTCTGGTAAGGCAGACCGTAAATCAGGTCCACGTTGATGGAGTCGAACTGCAATGCGCGCGCCGACTGCATGAGCGCCGCGACCTGCTCGTAGGGCTGGACCCGGTGCACGGCCGCCTGTACCCGGGGATCGAAATCCTGGACCCCGAAACTGAGGCGATTGAATCCCAGGCCCCTCAGGTGGCTCAGGCGCCCCTCGTCCACGGTGCGCGGGTCGATTTCGATGGAGCATTCCGCCTCTTCCAGGAAATCGAAGCGGGCCTTGAGGGTGCTCACCAGCAGGGCAAGTTCGGAATCCGAAAGAAAGGTGGGGGAACCGCCGCCCAGATGCAGTTGGGACACTGCCGCGGACTTGCCGCCGGGACCGGCAAGCCGGCTGGCGACGAGATCCGCTTCCCGCTCCAGGTAGCGCAGGTAGTCCTGCGACTTGCCGTGATCCTTGGTGATGACCTTGTTGCAGCCGCAGTAGTAGCACACCGACTCGCAAAAGGGCAGGTGCACGTACAGGGACAAGGGCAACGACGGCCCGGCCGCCCGGGCTTCCAGCGCTCCGGTGAGCGCCTCCCCCCGGTTGTCCGGAAGGAAGCGGTCGGCCGTCGGATAGGAAGTGTAACGGGGGCCCGGAATGTCAAACCGCTGCATAAGGGCTGGGCTGATCAGGGACATGGCAGGCTTGGACGGGTCTTCATGGCCGTACTATGGCCTAATTCCAAACTGGCCAATTTGATTAAGATCAAATTCCTGGCGGTTCCGGGCCGAAAGGGGCCGCCCCCTTCAGGTCGGCCCCAGGCCCGGAAATCCTGGAGGTCAGAAGCGGTACCCGAAACCCACCCCGATCAGCCAGGGGTTGATGTTGGCGGTGAGCACGTCGGCACCGGTGGCCGTGCTTTGAACCTTGGCATCGATCCAGATTTTCTTCACGTCCACGTTGAACAGCCAATGCTTGGTGAGCGCATAGTCCATGCCCACCTGCAGGTCGGCCCCCCAGTTGTTCTGGGAAGTGGTCAGCGCCCCGCCGGCCGCGCTTGAATCCCAGGTCCGCATGTACGTGACCCCGGCGCCCACATAAGGCATCACCAGTCCCAATGGGTCGAAGTGGTACTGCAGGTTGAGGGTGGGCGGAAGTTCCTTCAGGCCGCCGATGTCGGTCCCGGAGAGGTTGATGTTGTGGCTGACCGGATAGGTGGCGACGAGTTCTGCCGCGATGTTCCGGGTGAAGAAGTAGCTCACGTCCACTTCCGGTTGGACTTTGTCGGACACCTTGAGCGAGTCGCTCGGCACCCCGCCGCCTGCGGAATTGCTGCGGTCCGTGGCCACGTCCAGCAGGCGCACGCGCACCAGCCAGGGGCTCAGGCCGTCGTCGGCCCAGGCCGGCGCTACCAGAGCCGACGCGGCGATCGCTGCTGCCGCAGCCCAGTGCAATGGTTTTCCTTTCATGACGTTCATGGCGGTATCTCCCCCCCTCAGTTGAAAAAAGGTCCTGCGCTCTGCCGGCGCTACACCGTATGGCGTACATCGTAGGGAGGATTTGCGCTGCGCTTTTTGACAAATATCAAAAAACTGCAACTTTCCTGCGCAAAAAAGTGGAAATGGGGGCCGGCCGAGGGGCGGCCCGGGGACTACGCGCTGACCACCAGCCGGTTGAGGCCTGCGGGATCGAGGATGCGAATGTTGCGTCCGCGTACGGACAACATGCCTTCGTCGTGAAAACGGGACAGCAGCCGGCTTACGGTTTCGAGCTTGAGGCCGAGATAACTGCCGATGTCTTCCCGGGTCATGCGCAGGACCAGTTCGGAGCTGGACTGTTTGCGGGCGGAGAACCGGGTGGCCAGGTTGACCAGGAATGCCGCCAGGCGCTCTTCCGAACGCATGCTGCCCAGGAGCAGCATGACGCCCTGGTCGCGCACGATTTCGCGCGACAGGGTCCGGTTGAAGCGGCGCTGCAGGTTGGTCATCAGCTGGCCCAGCTCCTCGAAGCGGTCGAAAGGCACTTCGCACACCACGCTGTCTTCCAGGGCCACGGCATCGCACACATGACGGTCGGCGCTGATGGCGTCAAGGCCCAGGATTTCGCCGGCCATCTGGAATCCGGTCACCTGGGTCCGGCCATCCTCGTGCAGGATGCTGGTTTTGAAAAATCCGGCGCTCACGGCATAGAGGGACCTGAACGAATCGCCGGTCCGGTAGAGCGACTCGCCTTTCTTCACCGGTTGCCGGTGGGACATGTGCTGGTCGAGCAGCAGCACTTCCTGGTCCGTGAGTCCCGCAGGCAGACAGAGTTCACGGATGCTGCAACCGCAGCAGACTGATTTCAGTTCTGAAAAATCCATGGGTGGACCGGACGCCAATCCTCATTCAAGCGGGGAACTCAAACCCCAATGGTCTTATTCTACGCGCAACTGTGTGAAATCACGAGGGAAAACCTAATTTTCCGGGCACGCTGCCGCGCTTGCGCCGGCCGGCGGAAACGGCTATATTGTTCGTATGCGTACTATTTGACGCACGGCCGTTGCCTACAACCACTGACCCCAAGGAGACTTTTCATGCTGCGTTCGCTGACCCTTCTCGCCCTGGCCACAAGCCTGGCGGCCCCCGCCCTGGCCGCGGAAACCACCTACGTGACCGATCCGAACCACACCTTTGCCCGTTTTTCGTACAGCCACATGGGGTTCACCACCCAGTTGAGCCGGTTCGACAAAGTATCGGGAAAAATCGTGCTCGACCCCGCCGCCAAAACCGGCTCCGCCGACATCCTGATCGACACCCGTTCGGTCAGCACCGGATCGGCCCAGTTCAACGAACATATCCAGGGGGCGGACTTCCTGGACACCGCCACCTATCCGACCGCCACGTTCAAGTCCCACCGCATCAAGTTCAAGGGGGACGTGCCGGACGAAGTGGACGGAGAGCTGACCCTCAAGGGCATCACCAAGCCGGTGGTCCTGAAAATCACCTCCTTCAAGTGCATGATGCATCCGATGGCCAAAAAGGAAGCGTGCGGCGCCGATGCCGTGACGCACCTCAAGCGCACCGATTTCAACATGGGCAAATACGCACCGCTGGTGGGCGACGACGTCACCGTGACGGTGACCGTGGAAGCTATCAAGCAGTAAGCGGAATCGCTCCAATGGGGCGGCTGAAGCCGCCCCGCCGCTGTCCCGTCACCTGATCAGCAGCCGGATCACCCACCACACCGCGATCACCATCACCAGCAGGGCCCCCATCACGACGTAGTACCACAGCGGCAGCTTCTTTTCCGCATAGGGATCCGACAGGGAACGTTCGGCATTGGGCGGCAGCACGGCGACCTGGGTCAGGGAAGTGCCGAATGGA
>JAKBBG010000063.1 GCA_021826025.1 Pseudomonadota bacterium
CATGCCGTGGAGGAGGCCGGTCCGTCGATTCCGGTGGAAATCCAGGGCCTGACCGAAGTGCCTGTGGCAGGCGAAGACGTGATGGTGCTCAACGACGAACGCAAGGCGCGCGAAATCGCCCTGTTCCGTCAAGGCAAGTTCCGCGACGTGAAGCTCGCCAAGCAGCAGGCGGCCAAGCTGGAAAACATGTTCGAGCAGATGGGCGAAGGCGAAGTGAAAACCCTGTCGCTCATCATCAAGGCCGACGTGCAGGGATCCTACGAAGCGCTCATCCAGTCGCTGCAGAAGCTTTCCACCGAGGAAGTCCGGGTCAACATCGTCCATGCCGCCGTAGGCGGCATCACCGAGTCGGACGTGAACCTCGCGCTCGCGTCCAAGGCCGTGATCATCGGCTTCAACACCCGCGCCGACGCCACGGCGCGCAAGCTGATCTCCACCAGCGGCGTGGACGTGCGCTATTACGACATCATTTACAACGTGGTGGACGAGGTCAGGGCGGCCCTGTCCGGCATGCTGGCTCCGGACCGCAAGGAAAACGTCACGGGCATGGTGGAAATCCGGGAAGTGTTCCGAATTTCCAAGGTGGGCACCGTGGCGGGCTGCTACGTTCTGGAAGGCACGGTCAAGCGCGGTTCGGGCGTGCGGCTGCTGCGCGACGACGTGGTGGTGTACACGGGCGAGCTCGATTCGCTCAAGCGTTTCAAGGACGACGTGCGCGAAGTGAAGGCAGGGTTCGAATGCGGCCTTTCGCTCAAGAACTACAACGACATCCAGGTGGGCGACAAGCTGGAAGTTTTCGAAGTGGTGGAAGTGGTCAGAACACTCTGAGCGGAGGTACGATTGGCAGCTTTTCCGCGCAGTCGCCGCATCGGCGACCAGATCCAGAAGGACCTTTCGGACCTGATCCGGCGCGAGCTCAAGGACCCCCGCGTGGGCATGGTGACCCTCACGGGCGTGGAGGTCTCGGCCGATTATTCCCATGCCAAAGTCTATGTGGCGTCGCTGCAGGGGCCTGAGTCGCTGCAGCGTTCGCTCGAGGCCTTGCGCGAAAGCGCCGGGTTCCTGCGCCGCCTGCTCGGGCGCAGGCTGACCACCCGTACGCTGCCCCAGCTGCATTTTCTCGAGGACCAGACGCTCGATCGCGCCATGGCCATCACCAGCCTGATCGACGAAGCGATCGCATCGGATGCCCAGCACCCAAAATCCTGAGCCGTGGCGTGCCGTCACAGGCGTTTTCCTGCTCGACAAGCCCTTCGGCCTGTCTTCCAATGCCGCCCTGCAGCGGGCCCGGCGCCTGTTCCGTGCCCAGAAGGCAGGCCATACGGGCACCCTGGACCCCCACGCGACCGGTTTGCTGGCCATCTGCCTGGGGGAGGCCACCAAATTTTCGGGCTGGCTGCTCGACGCCCCGAAAACCTACCTGGCCCAGATCCGGCTGGGCTATACCAGCACCACGGGCGACGCCGAGGGGGACATTGCGCCGGTCCGGCCGTTCGATGGGGGCGAGGCGGACCTGCAGGCCGCGCTTGCGCGTTTCGAAGGGGTCCAGGTCCAGCGGCCACCCATGCATTCCGCGCTGAAAGTGGGAGGGCGGCCGCTCTACCGTTATGCGCGGGCCGGAGTCGAAGTGCAGCGGCCCGAACGCCGCATCGAAGTGCTGGCCCAGAAACTGGAACGCTGGGACGGGGAAACCGTTTTCCTGTCGGTTACGGTGAGCAAAGGCACCTACATTCGCGTGCTGGCCCAGGACATCGGGGACGCGCTGGGTTGCGGCGGTTACCTGAGCGGTTTGCGCCGGACCCGGGCCGGGTCATTTGCGCTCGCCGCCGCCAGCACTCTGGAAAACCTCGAATCCCTCGACGCGGCGCAGCGGGATTCCTTGTTGCAGCCGGCCGATGCCCTGTTGCAGGACATGCCCCGCCTGGAACTGGACGATGCCCAGAGCATGGCGGTCCTGCGCGGACAGCGGCCTGCATGCGGCGCCGCCGGTCAGCCGGGGCAGCGCTTCCGCGTGTACGATCCGGTCAACCGCTTTCTCGGAATTTGCGAGCTGACGGCCGAACAGCGCCTGCATCCCGCGCGCATGATGGCAGGGGGCTAGTCCGTGCGTCACCACGCCGTTGCCAACCGTTCGGATGGCCTCTCCCCCAACCGCTTCACTTCGGGCGACTGGGGCGCCATCCGCAGCCTGATTCCCTATCTGCTGGAATTCAAGGGGCGGGTCGCGCTGGCGTTCTTTTGCCTGATCGCCGCCAAGGTGGCCAACGTGGGGGTGCCGCTGGCGCTCAAAGCCATCATCGACCGGCTCGACGTCCGGCATGCGGTCGTTGCGGTGCCGACCCTGCTCATCGTCGGATACGGCCTGCTGCGGTTTTCAACCACCCTGTTCAACGAACTGCGCGACGGCGTGTTCGCCAAAGTGACGCAGCGTTCGATCCGCCGCATCGCGTTGTCGGTGTTCCGCCATCTGCATGCCCTCAACCTGAAGTTCCATCTGGAACGACAGACGGGGGGCATGTCGAGGGACATCGAGCGGGGGACGCGCGGCATCGAAAGCCTGATGCGATTCACCCTGTTCAGCATTTTGCCGACCCTCGTGGAAATGCTGATGGTGGGGGGTGTCCTGGGATGGAAATACGACCTCTGGTTCGCGCTCATCACCGTGGTCACCCTGGTGATCTACATCGCGCTCACCATCGTCATCACGGAGTGGCGCACGACTTTCCGCCGCCGCATGAACGAGCTCGATTCGAAAGCCAATACCCGTGCCATCGACAGCCTGCTCAACTACGAAACCGTCAAGTACTTCGGCAACGAAGACTGGGAAGCGCGGCGCTACGACGAAAACCTGCAGAAATGGGAAGTGGCTGCGGTCAAAAGCCAGACGTCGCTCGCGGCACTCAATGCCGCGCAAAGCATGATCATCGGCATCGGTTCCGTGGCCCTCATGCTGCGCGCCGCCGATGGCGTCGCATCGGGGCGCCTGACGCTGGGGGACCTGGTGCTTATCAACGCGTTGCTGCTCCAGCTGTACATCCCGCTCAATTTCCTGGGGGTGATTTACCGCGAAATCAAGCAGGCGCTGGCCGACATGGACCGCATGTTCCGGCTGCTGTCCGTGAACACGGACGTGAGCGATGCGCCCGCTGCGCCGGAACTCGACGTGGGGCGGGGCGGAGTGCGGTTCGAATCGGTGGATTTTTCCTACGATCCGCGCCGGCCGATTCTCAGGCAAGTGGATTTCGAAATTCCGCCAGGCCACAAGGTGGCGGTGGTGGGGCCGAGCGGTGCGGGAAAATCGACGCTGTCACGCCTTCTGTTCCGCTTCTACGACGTCAACGGGGGCCGCATCCTGATCAACGGCCAGGACGTCCGCACGGTCACCCAGCGCTCCGTGCGTGCCGCCATCGGCATCGTGCCGCAGGACACGGTGCTGTTCAACGACACGGTGTACTACAACATCGCATACGGTCGTCCGGGCGCTTCCCGCGACGAAGTGATCCGGGCCGCGCAGGCTGCGCACATCCACGACTTTATCAGCAACCTTCCCGACGGGTACGACGCCCTGGTCGGCGAGCGCGGGCTCAAGCTGTCAGGCGGCGAGAAGCAGCGTGTGGCCATCGCCCGTACCCTGCTCAAAAGGCCCCAGATCCTGGTGTTTGACGAAGCGACGTCGGCACTGGATTCCCGTTACGAGAAAGACATCCAGGCGGAGCTCGCCAACATCGCCCGCGACCACACCACCCTGGTGATCGCCCACCGCCTTTCCACCATCGTGGATGCCGATCTGATTCTGGTGATGGAGGCGGGGCAAATTGTCGAACGCGGCACCCACCAGGAGCTGCTGGAAGCCCAAGGAAGCTATGCCCGCATGTGGATCTTGCAGCAAAAGCAGAATAATATTGCGTAACAGGCTGATTCTATAGTATTGTTCCTGCTAAACAGCCGTGAGGGGCAGATGAATTACAAAACCAGACGAACATTCCGCCTCGGACTGATCCTCAGCATCCTGTGCCTCGCGTGCCTGCCCGCCGCCGCGCAGGCCGCGCACCACCACCGGCATCACCACCGCAGCGCCGTGTTGCCCAGCGATCCCTCCCGCATGGCCCTGATGTCTTCCACCGCCCTGGTCATCGATCAAACCACGCGCCAGGTCGTGTATTCCAAGAATCCCGATCCGGTCCATCCCATCGCTTCCATCACCAAGCTCATGACCGCGCTTGTGGTCCTGGAGTCCGGGCAGGACCTGCGGGAACAGCTCACGGTCACGACCGAGGACGTGGACATGCTGCGCTTCAGCCGCTCCCACCTGCGTGTGGGCGCGCGCGCAAGCCGGCTGGATTTCCTGCGCATGGCGCTGGTCGCTTCCGAAAACCGTGCGGCGTCTGCGCTCGGGCGTTCCTATCCCGGCGGCATCCAGGCCTTCGTTGCGCGCATGAATGCCGAAGCGGCCCGGCTGGGCATGAAATACACCCACTTCGAGGATTCCAGCGGGCTCCATGGCGACAACGTCTCGACGGCGCAGGACCTCGCCATCCTGGTGGAAACCGCGTCCAAGTATCCCCTCATCCGGGAAATCACCACCAAGGCCTCGGTTTCAGTTCCGGTCGGATTCCGCGGCCGGATGGTCACGTTTCGCAACACCAATCCGCTGGTGGCCAAGCCGGGCTGGGAAATCGGCCTGTCCAAGACGGGATTCATCAACGAATCCGGCCAGTGTCTGGTGATGCAGGCCACCATCAACAATCATCCCATGGTGATCATCTTGCTGAACGCGCACGGGCACCAGGCGCGTTTCACCGATGCGGCCCGGGTGCGCAAATGGCTTGAAGCCCGTAATCATCAGGTGACTGTCGGCCAGATCTGACGGCGGTTGCCGGGAAGCCAACATGAAAGTCGGCCTTTTTGTGACCTGTCTTGTGGACATGATGCGCCCGCGCATCGGGTTCGCCGCCCTGAAGCTGCTGGAGCAGGCCGGCTGCACGGTGGTGGTGCCGCAACAGCAGACCTGCTGCGGCCAGCCGGGGTTCAATTCCGGCGACCGCGAGTCCGGCCGCGCCATGGCCCGCCGCTTTCTCAAGGAGTTCGAAGGATTCGAGTACGTGGTGGCGCCCAGCGGCTCCTGCACCGGCATGATCCGCTGCCACTACGCGGAGCTGTTTCCCGAAGATCCTGCCCTGCAGGCGCGCCTCGATGCCCTGTCGTCCAGAACCTATGAGCTCACGCAGTTCCTGACCGACGTGCTGCAGGTAAAACTCGCGGACAGCGGCTTCTCGGGCACCTGCACTTACCACGATTCCTGTTCCGGCCTGCGCGAGCTCGGCGTGAAGCAGCAGCCGCGCAGCCTCATTGCCCAGATTCCCGGCGCTCAACTGCATGAAATGGACAAGCCGGAAGTCTGTTGCGGTTTCGGCGGCACGTTTTCCGTGAAGCTGGGCGACATCGCGACGCGCATGGCCGACAACAAATGCCAGGATGCCCTCGCGAGCGGGGCTGACACCATTGTCGGGGGTGACCTGGGCTGCCTGCTCAACATCGAAGGGTGCCTGCGCCGCCTGGGTGACCCGCGCACGCGCGTGCTGCACGTGGCTGAAGTGCTTGCCGGACCCGAGCCGGAGGAGGGCTGATGCTGCTCACGTCCTCATCGTTCAAACGCAACGTCCGGCGCAAGCTGGCGGATCCCAGCCTGCAGCGGAACATGAAGCGGTTCGGCGGACGCTTCGTGGAAGCGCGCGCGGCGGTCATGACCGAAGTGGACAATCTTGAGGAAATCCGGATCGCCGCCGCCGCCATCCGGGATCGCAGCCTGGCCAATCTCGACAGCTATCTGATGGAGTTCGAGGCGCAGGCCCAGGCACGCGGCACGCAGGTGCACTGGGCCGAGACGGCCCAGGACGTCAACCGCATCCTGATCGGGATCGCGCGCGCCAACGGCGTGCGCAAGATCGTCAAGTCCAAATCCATGGTGAGCGAGGAATCGGGCCTCAATGACGCGGTCGCCGCGGCCGGCATGCAGGCCATCGAAACCGACCTGGGCGAATACATCCTGCAGCTGGCCGAAGAGCCGCCTTCCCACATCATCGCGCCCGCCATCCACAAAAGCGTGGAGGAGGTGGCCGAACTGTTTTCGGAAAAGCACCACACGCCCCGGCAAACCGACATTCCGGCCCTGTGCCGGGAGGCGCGCGAACAGTTGCGCCCGCATTTCCTGTCGGCCGACATGGGGGTTTCCGGCGGCAATTTCCTGATCGCGGAAACCGGTTCGGTGGTCATCGTCACCAACGAAGGCAATGGCCGCATGGTGACCACGCTGCCGCGAATCCACGTGGCGATCACGGGCATCGAAAAGGTGTTGCCCACGCTCAACGATTTTTCCACGGTGGTGCGCCTGCTCACGCGTTCGGCCACCGGCCAGTCCATCACCAACTACGTCTCCATGCTCACCGGTCCCCGCCGCGACGGCGATCGTGACGGGCCCGAACAATCCCACATCATCCTGGTGGACAGCGGCCGCTCGCGCCTGCTGGGAACCGAGCTGCAGCAGGCACTGCGCTGCATCCGCTGCGGCGCCTGCATGAACCACTGTCCCGTCTACCAGAACATCGGCGGGCACGCCTACGGCTGGGTCTATCCAGGCCCCATCGGCGCGGTGCTGACGCCGTCCTACGTGGGGCTCGAAAACGCGCTCGACCTGCCCCAGGCTTCCACCCTGTGCGGAGCCTGCCAGGTGGTCTGTCCCGTGAAAATTCCGCTTCCGGAACTCATGCGGGTATTGCGGGAAAAGTCCTTCCGGCAGGGCCTTCGGCCCTGGCATGAACGGTGGTCCATCCTGCTCTGGCGTTCTGCTGCCGAGCGCCCCTGGCTGTACGCCTGGGCGACGCGCCTGGCGGTGCGGGTGCTTCGGCGTCTTGCCGGCAAGGACCGGTTGCTGCATCGCCTGCCGGGACTGGACGGCTGGACGGAAGGGCGCGACATGCCGGCGCCTTCCAGCCGGACTTTCCGTGATCTTTACAGGAAGCGGCACTCGTGAGCGCGCGCGACAACATCCTGGCGCGGGTAAGGAAGGGCCTGGGCCTGCCGGGAGAGGTTCCCGGCGCGGAACGCGAGGCGGCCCGTGCCTACATCGCCGCGCAGCCGCGCGGGCCGCGTCCCACCTACGCCTGGAACGACGGGGTGGCGCGCTTCTGCGAGCGTTCGGAGAAACTGGGCAGCACGGTGGACCGCGTGGCGGGCATTGCGGACGTGCCCCGGGCCGTGGCCCGTTACCTGCATTCGAAAGGGCTGCCCACCTCGGCCGTGATCTGGCCCGCGCTCCAGGGCATGCCGTGGGCGGCCGCCGGACTCGACGTGCAGGCCCGCGCGGCACAGGGAAGCGATCTGGTGGGCATCACGGGCGTGTTTTGCGCCGTGGCGGAAACCGGCACGCTCATGCTGCTGTCGGGGGAGGACACGCCGGCCGCGGCGAGCCTGTTGCCGGAAACCCACGTCGCCCTGGTGGACGTGACGCGCATCGTGCCCGGCATGGAAGAAGCCTGGGCCCTGATGAAAGCGGAACGGCAGGGGCCGCCGCGGGCCGTCAATTTCGTGTCCGGTCCGTCCCGCACGGCCGACATCGAGCAGACCATCGTGATCGGCGCCCACGGCCCCTACCGGGTGCACGTGGTGTGCTTCGGCTAGGACGTCACAATCCCAGGTAGGCGCGCTGCACTTCCGGATCGTCGGCCAGCGCCGAGGCCGCCCCTTCGCGCACGATGCGTCCCGATTCCATCACGTAAGCCCGGTCTGCCACATGCAGTGCCGAATGCACGTCCTGTTCCACCAGCAGCACGGTGACGCCCTGGGTGCGGACCAGCCGCAGCGTGTCGAGAAGGGCATCCACAGCCACCGGAGCGAGCCCCAGGCTCATTTCGTCGATCATGACGAGCTTGGGCCCGGACATCAGCGCACGCGCCACGGCGCACATCTGCTGCTCGCCGCCGGACATGTTGCCAGCGAGCTGTTTGCGGCGTTTGGCCAGGATGGGAAACAGGCCGTAGCAGCGTTCCAGGCTGCGCCGCAACGCGTCCCGGGCGGTTCCTGCCAGCGTGCCCAGCAGCAGGTTCTCTTCCACCGACATGCGGTCGAACAGCTGGCGTCCTTCAGGAACCTGCACCATGCCCAGGGCGAACAGGCGGTTGGGGGACAGGCCCTGGAGCGACCGGCCTTCGAAACGGACGTCGCCCTGCCAGGGCAGGAGGTGCGACAGGGCGCGCAGCAGCGTGGTTTTTCCGGCACCGTTGCTGCCCACCAGGGCCACGATTTCCGCAGGGCGCACTTCCAGGGTGAGGTCGTGCAGCACCTGCATTTCGCCATAGCCGGCGCGCAGATTGCTCACCGTCAGCAGGGGCGCGCTCACGATCGCCGGCGACCCAGGTAGGCTTCCACCACGCGCGGATCCGACAGCACCTCACGCGGGGGGCCGTCGGCGATTTTCTCGCCGTGATGCAGCACCAGCAGCCGGTCCGACAGGCTCTGGATGGCTTTCATGACGTGTTCGATGACCAGGATGCTGATCCCCTGGTCGCGCAGTTTGCGGATGACCGCGATCACTTCCTCGATTTCCACGTGGTTGAGTCCCGCCATGACTTCGTCGCACAGCAGGAGCTTCGGTTTCATGGCGAGCGCCTTTGCGAGCTCCAGGCGTTTGCGGTCCGGCCCGCCCAGCGCTTCGGCGCGCTGGTGTACGCGATGGCCCAGTCCCACGAATTCAAGGCAGGCGCGTGCCGCCTCGCGCGCCGCATCGAGGCGGCGTTCGCCGCCGTCCCGGCCGAACAGGGCACCTACGCAGACGTTGTCCAGCACGCTCAGGCCCGGGAACGGCTTCATCACCTGAAACGTGCGGCCGATCCCCAAATGCGCGCGCTGGTGCGTGGCCACCCTGAGCAGCGAGCGTCCTTCGAAGGAGAGCTCCCCGGAGGTGGGGGTCAGGGTGCCGCTGATCAGGCTCACCAGGGTGGATTTTCCGGCGCCGTTGGGGCCGATGAGCCCGAGGATCTCTCCGCGCTTCAGCTCGAA
The DNA here is from genome assembly GCA_021826025.1 of Pseudomonadota bacterium. Lineage (GTDB taxonomy): Bacteria > Pseudomonadota > Gammaproteobacteria > Burkholderiales > Ferrovaceae > JAKBAT01. The sequence continues at coordinate 9,055 of JAKBBG010000063.1, forward strand.
ACTGACGTCGTGCAGCGCCACCAGCCCTCGAAAGCGCTTGGTCAGGCGGCGGCCTTGCAGGAGGTCGGTCATGGTCACAGGCGGTGGTCGCGGACGTTTTTGGCGAAATAGCGCCAGCCCGTACGCCGGAACTTCTGCGTCAGGTCGGCAAGGCCGCGAGGCATCGACACCACCGCCGCGATGATGACCAGTCCGAAAAACAGGCCGGCGATGTTCGTGACCTTGGATGCCAGCACTTCGGACAGCACGGACAACAGCAGGGCGCCGGCCACCGGGCCCAGCACCGTCCCGGGCCCGCCGAACACGGCCATGATGATCATCTTGACGTTGAGCGAAATGTCGAAGGCTCCGGCCGGGTCGATGAAAGTGATGTAGTAGGCATAGATGCCGCCGGCGAGGGATGTGAACGCTGCCGACAGCAGGAAAGCCAGGATCTTGTAGCGCGTGGTGTTCACGCCCATCACGGCGGCGGCCTCCTCGTTTTCCCGGATGGCGATGAGGCCCAGTCCGAAGCGGCTGCGCGACAGCCAGAACACGGCCAGGGTGGCCGCCAGCAGCAACCCCAGAGACAGCTCGTAGAACAGCACGTCGCTTTTGAGCAGCGGCAGCACCAGGCCCACGTTCTGCCCGGCAATCGGCACGTTGGAGACGATGGCGGTCACCACTTCGGCAAGGCCCAGGGTGGCGATGGCGAAGTAATGGCCTTTCAGGCGCAACACGGGCAGGCCGATGGCGAGCGCAAAAAACACCGCCAGCAGCAGGCCGAGGCCCAGGCCGATCCAGAAGGGCTGTTCGAATTGGGCCATGGCGATGCCCACGCCGTAGGCCCCCAGTCCGAAAAACACCGAGTTCCCGAAGGAGGAGTAGCCGGTAT
>JAKBBG010000064.1 GCA_021826025.1 Pseudomonadota bacterium
TTCTCCGCCTGAACGGTCAGGCGGTTCGGGCCGGCAGGGTCCGGATCGCCTCGCGGTTCGACCACGAAAAGCATTTTTCCGCGGCCGCTTCCCAGGGCAGCCACAGGTGCGCCCGGTGCTCCTGGGGTGACAGCGTCACAGCCAGCGGGCGGGGCACCTCAAGCCCGAACACATGCTCCACGTTGCGGGTGACGCCGGGCGGATAACGGAAGCGCCAGCGCTCGTAAATTTCGAATTCGTTCACCTGGCGCCAGTCGGACAGCCGGTAGTCCGCCGCCTCGATTCCCGTCTCCTCCCGCACTTCGCGCCGCGCCGTCTCTGCGAGCGGCTCGTCGGGGGTGTCGCAGCTGCCCGTGACCGACTGCCAGAATCCCGGCGGGTCGGCCCGTTCCAGCAACAGCACCTCGAGCGCCGGCGTGTAGATCACCACCAGCACGGAAACCGGAATCTTGTAGGTCATGGGGCGGCTTTCTTGGGAAAATTCCCGGCCACCACTTCCACAAAATGCCCCGGGTCCAGGTAACGCTGCAACGCCCGGTTGACGGCCGGCACATCGAGTCCGGCCAGGTCGCGGTCGAAATCCGCCTCGAAATCCATGGTGCGCTGATCGAACATGAGCTTGTTGAGGAGCGACACGAGCGTCCCGTCCTGGGAACGGGAAAGCTGGCGCGACTGCAGCAGGGCCGACTGGGCTGCCTGCACCTCTTCAGGCTTGACGCCGTCGCGGATGACCTGGCCCATGACCTCGCCGAAGGACTTCTGGAGCTTGGCCAGGTTCTGCGGAGCGTAAATCGCGTACGCCCCGAACAGGCTGTTGCGCACCTTGTCGTTGAGCCGCAGGTAGGAGCCCACCCCGTAGCTCAGCCCTTCCTGCTGGCGGATGCGGGTGGCCAGGCGGGAATTGAGGAACCCTTCGCCCAGGATGTAGTTGCCCAGCAGCAGGGCCGGCGCATCCGGGTCGCTGTCCATCAGGTCCAGCGGTTCGCGCACCAGGAACACGGCATTGGCCTTGTCCGGCGTGTCGATTTCGATGCGCTTGGCGGGAAACGCCTTGTACCCGTCGATCACCAGTTCGTAAGGGCCCGGGCTTTTCCAGCCGTCCAGTCCCTGTTCCAGGGACTTCCGGGCGGCCTGGGGGTCGAAGTCGCCCACGATGGACACTTCCGCATGGTCGGCCCCGTAAAACCCCTTGTAGAACGCCTTGACCTGGTCGAGCGTGACCGCCTTCACGTCCTGCTCCGACTCGTCAAAGGTGCTGGTGTAGCGCACGTCCCCGCGGGGATGGCGGTTGAAATAGCGCCCCATGGCATTGCTGGCGCGGGCCTGGGGATCGCTGCGGCTTTCCTCGATGTCCGCCAGTTCCGCTTCCTTCACCTGCTTGAACTCGCTTTCCGGGAACTGCGGGTCACGCAGGATCCGCGCCACGAGGTCGAGGGTGGCCGGCAGGTTTTCGCGCACGGTCTGGAGCGTCACCACGGCGCCCGTGGCGCTGCCGCCAAAAGCCACCTGCGCCTTGAGCGCGGTGAAACGGTCCTGGATCTCCTGGCGGGACAGGCCGGCGGCACCCCGGTCCAGCAGGCTGCCCGCCACCTCACCGATGCTGGACTTGCCGTCAAGGGTTTGCGCCGTGCCGAAATGCAGATTGATCTGGGCATGCACCGTCCCGCCGCGGGTTTTCTTCGGCAGCAGGGCCGCATGCAGGCCGCCCGGCAGCGTGAGCCACTGGGTGCGCAGCTGGATGTTGGCCGGCGACGGGTCGAACGCCTCCCCGGCGGCAAAATGGGGATTGCCCTGGTAGCCCTTGAGCTGGGCTTCCGCATCCACACGCTGCAGTGCCGGCGCCCTGAGCGGCGAGGCCGTGGGAATGAACAGGCCCAGGGTGCGGTTGCTCGGAATCAGGTAGGCATCTGCCACACGCTGCACGTCGGCCGCCTGCACCTTGGCGAGGCGGTCGCGGGTGAGGAAGAACAGGCGCCAGTCGCCGTTGGCGATGGCCGTGGAAAGCGCGATGCCGAAGCGCTCGGGATCGTTGAACGTGACTTCGATGCCGTTCAGCAGGTTCGCCTTGGCCCGGTCCACTTCGGCGGGCGTCACGGGATGGGCCCGCAGGTCTTCGATGGTCTTGAGGAACACGTCCCGGACCTCATCGAGCTTCTGGTCCTTGCGCACGTCGGCTTCGAAATAAATGACGCCCGGCTCGTCCAGGTTGAAATAGTCCGCCGACGTGGCCGTGGCAAGCCCGGGCACCACCAGGGCCTTGTGCAGGCGGCCGGACGGAGTGTCGCCCAGCACCTGGGCCAGCACGTCGAAGGCGGCACTGTCAGGCGAAGCGGCCGCCACGGCGTGGTACACCGCCTCCACATACTGGACGTCGCCCACGCGACGCAGCACCACTTCGCGTTCGCCGTCCTGCACCGGGTCGAGGGTGTAGGTGGGTTCCAGCACGCGCTTGGGGCGGGGAATGCGGCCGAAGGTGTCCTGGATGAACGCGAGGGTCCTGGCAGGGTCGAAACTTCCCGCCACCACCAGGGTGGCGTTGTCGGGCTGGTAATATTTGCGGTAGAACGCCTGGAGATGGGGAATGCTCACGTTTTCCACGTCCGTGCGGGCGCCGATGGTGGACTTGCCGTAGTTGTGCCACTGGTAGGCGGCCGCCATCACCTTGTCCATCAGCACGCCGCTGGGGTCGTTTTCACCGCTTTCCATTTCGTTGCGCACCACGGTCATTTCGCTGTCGAGGTCCTTGCGCGAAATGAACGAATGCACCATGCGGTCGGCTTCCATGCGCAGCGCCCAGTCCAGGTTGGCCTGTGACGCGGCGAAGGTCTCGAAATAGTTGGTGCGGTCGAACCAGGTGGTGCCGTTGGGGCGCATGCCGCGGCGCGTGAGTTCGGCCGTGATGTCCCGGTGCTCCGGCGTGCCCTTGAACATCAGGTGTTCCAGCAGGTGGGCCATGCCGGTTTCGCCGTAATTTTCCATTCGCGAGCCCACCCGGTACGTCACGTTGACCGTGGTGGTGGGTTTGCTCGCGTCCGGGGCCAGCAGCACCTGCAGGCCGTTGGCCAGGCGATATTCCGTCACGCCTTCCAGCTGGTGGACCTGGGTGACCCCTGCCGGCAAAGCCGGCGGGGCTTCACCCCAGGCGAGCGCCGAACACAGCAGGACGCCAAGTAATACCCATCGTTTCAGTGCCATGGAATACTCCTCCGGTAATTGGGCGGGACAGCATATAGAGGCATTTTCGCAGTGCAGGTTCCCTGGACGGGCATCGTTGGCAACGTTCAACCTCTTGATTTAGCATCCTATGCTATCATGTCAGGTCGATGGGAGGATTCAATGCCTTTGTACGAATTCCGCTGTCAGGCTTGCGGCCACGAAATCGAAGTCCTGCAAAAAATTTCCGACCCTCCGCGCAAGGACTGCCCGTCCTGCGGCGAACCGGCACTCGTGAAAAAGGTCACGGCCGCGGGGTTCCAGCTCAAGGGAACGGGCTGGTATGCCACCGACTTCAGGGGGGGCGGCAGCAGCCCCGCTCCGGCCAAGCCTGAAGCCTCCAAACCTGAACCGGGCGCAGCCGCCGCACCTGCCGCCGCTCCGGAAGCCAGCCCTCCCGCCACCGCGGCGCACTGATGAAGCGCTATTTCCTGACCGGGATCGTGGTGCTGATCCCGCTCGTCATCACGGTGTGGGTCCTGCGCCTCATCGTGAACACCCTCGACCAGACGCTGTTCCTGCTGCCCGCCCAGTACCGTCCCGGAGCCCTGTTCGGCGTGGACATCCCCGGCCTGGGCGTGCTGCTCGCGCTGGTCATCGTCCTGCTCACCGGCGCCGTGGCGGCCAACCTGCTGGGGCGGCGCCTGCTGGAGTTCGGCGAAGTGCTGCTCGCGCGCATTCCGATCGTCAGCAGCATCTACGCCAGCGTCAAGCAGGTCAGCGACACGCTGTTTTCGGGTTCCGGCCAGGCGTTCCGCAAGGTGCTGCTGATCCGCTATCCCCATGGCAACTGCTGGGCCCTCGCGTTCCAGACCGGCTTTCCCCAGGGGGACCTGGCCCTGAAGCTGGGCGTTCCCCATGTCAGCGTGTATGTGCCCACCACGCCGAACCCCACTTCCGGTTTTTTCCTCATGGTTCCCCTGAGCGACGTGATCGAACTGGACGTCGCCGTGGACGATGCCCTCAAGTACATCATTTCCATGGGCGTGGTGGACGTCGCCAGCAAGAAACCGGTTTCCCTGAACTAACTTATTTCGAGATTTCCGACTCATGCGCACCGAATACTGCGGCCTCGTGGACCGCCGCTTCCTGAACCAGACCGTCACGCTCATGGGATGGGCCCATCGCCGCCGGGACCACGGCGGCGTCATTTTCATCGACCTGCGCGACCGGGAAGGGCTGGTCCAGGTGGTGTCCGATCCGGACAACCAGGACACCTTCAGGACCGCCGAAGGCGTCCGCAACGAATTCGTGCTGAAGGTGACCGGACGCGTCCGGCTGCGCCCGGAAGGAACCCGCAATCCCAACCTCACCAGCGGGGACGTGGAAGTGCTGGCGGACGCCATCGAAATCCTCAACCCTTCCCTGCCCCCGCCGTTCCTGCTGGACGACGAGAACCTGTCGGAACAGGTGCGCCTGGAACACCGCTATCTCGACCTGCGCCGCCCCGCCATGCAGAAGAATTTCATGCTGCGCTACCGGGCCGCCATGACCGTGCGCCAGTACCTGGACGCCCTGGGCTTCATCGACATCGAAACCCCGATGCTGACCAAATCCACGCCCGAAGGCGCGCGCGACTACCTGGTGCCGAGCCGCGTGCACCACGGCGAGTTCTACGCCCTGCCGCAGTCGCCCCAGCTGTTCAAGCAGCTGCTCATGGTGTCCGGGTTCGACCGCTATTACCAGATCACCAAGTGCTTCCGCGACGAAGACCTGCGCGCCGACCGGCAGCCCGAATTCACCCAGATCGATATCGAAACGTCGTTCCTGGGCGAACAGGACATCATGACCCTGATGGAAGGCCTGGTGCGCGACCTGTTCCAGAAGACCATCCAGGTGGACCTGGGGCAGCCGTTCCCGCGCATGAGCTGGAGCGAAGCCATGTCCCGCTACGGTTCGGACAAGCCGGACCTGCGCATTCCGCTGGAACTCACGGAACTGACGGACGCGATGCGCGCCGTGGAATTCAAGGTGTTCCGCGCCGCGGCGGACCTGAAGGACGGGCGGGTGGCCGCCCTGCGCATTCCGGGCGGCGGCACCCTGACGCGCAAGGAGATCGACGACTACACGGCCTTCGTGGCCATTTACGGGGCGCGCGGCCTGGCCTACATCAAGGTCAACGACAGCACCCGGGCCAACGAGCAGGGCCTGCAATCGCCCATCGTGAAGTTCCTGGACGAAGCCACCCTGCGCCTGATCCTGGATCGCACCGGCGCTGAAAACGGCGACCTGATCTTCTTCGGGGCGGACCGGGCCAAGGTGGTGAACGACGCGCTGGGCGCCCTGCGAGTCAAGCTGGGTCACGAAAAGGGTTTCTCCACCGGCGGCTGGAAACCGCTGTGGGTGGTGGACTTCCCCATGTTCGAATACGACGACGAGTCGAAACGCTGGGTGGCCCTGCATCATCCATTCACTGCCCCCAAGGACGGCCACGAAGCGTTCCTGGAAAGCGATCCTTCCAAGGCGCTCGCCAAGGCCTACGACGTGGTCCTGAACGGCTGGGAAATCGGCGGCGGATCGGTGCGGATCCACCGCGAAGAGGTCCAGTCGAAAGTGTTCCGTGCCCTCAACATCGGCCCGGAGGAAGCCCAGGCCAAGTTCGGCTTCCTGCTGAGCGCACTGCAGTACGGCGCGCCGCCCCACGGCGGCATCGCCTTCGGTTTCGACCGCCTGACGGCCATGATGACCGGCGCCGATCACATCCGCGACGTCATCGCGTTCCCCAAGACCCAGCGCGCCCAGTGCCTGCTAACCCAGGCCCCGAGCCCCGTGGGGGAACAGCAGCTGCGGGAACTGCACATCAAGCTGCGCTGACGGGACCGGCGCTGCAGTGGCTGTCGACGACTCCCTGCAGCGGCTCATGGACAGCGGGCGGCATGGGGAAGCCCTGGCGCTGGCCCGCCGGCTCGCCGCCGAAGGCCAGGCAGACGCGCCCCTGCTGCACCGGGCCGGCCTGTGCGCCGCCGCCCAGGGCGACCCCGGGCAGGCCGAAGCGTTCTGGCGCCAGGCCCTGGCGCTCGGGCCGGAACAGGCCGCCACCCATTTCAACCTGGGCGTGGTCCTGGGCGGCCGCGGCCTGCAGGACGAGGCATTCCACCACTACGCCCGCGCGGCGGCCCTCGACCCGGGCAACGCCGCGGCCCACGCCAACCTGGCGCTGCTGCACGAACGGCGCGGGGACCCGGCCGCCGCGGAAGCCGCCCATCGCACGGCCCACCGCCTCGACCCCGCATCCCTGCCGATCCGCTTCAACCTGGCCAACTGGCTCGCGACGGCAGCCGAACCCGAACGCCGCATGGAAGCCCGCGCCCTTTATCTCGACATCCTGCAAAGCCATCCGCAGCATTTCGGCGCCTGGAACAACCTGGGCACGCTGCTGTTCGAAACCGGCTACCTTTCGGCCGCCCGCACGGCCTACACGGCGGCCGTCACCTACCATCCGCAGGAAGCCGGAGCCCACCTCAACTTCGCCAACCTGCTGCTCCATCAGAACGAACTCGCGGACGCCCGTGCGCGTTTCCTGCAGGCCCTGGAGCTGGGTGCCGACCCGGCGGAAGCCCACCGCGGCCTCGCGTCCTGCCACGCGCGCGAAGGCGACGACAGGGGTGCCGCCTATCACCGCGCGCTCGGCTACGGCGCCCGGCCGCAGCTGGAAATTCCGCACCGGGGTGCCGGCCGCCCGGTGCCGCTGCTCATCCTCGCCACCGCCGAAGAGGGCAACGTGCCCTGGCGTTTCCTGATCGACCGCACCCATTTCCACACCACCATCCTGGCCTCGGAATACGTGGAGGAAAACGCCCTCCTGCCGCCGCACGCCCTGATTTTCAACGCCATCGGCGACGCCGACCGCTGCCGTCCGGCCCTGGAGCGCGCCCGCGCCCTGGCGTCCCGGTCGCGCGCGCCCTGCCTCAACCTGCCGGAGCGGGTGCTGCGCACCGGACGCGCCGCCCACGCGGCCCACCTGGGCGCCCTGGAGGGCCTCCGGGTGCCGCGCATGGCGCCGCTCGCCAAGGCCGGGCCGGCCGAGTTCGCCCGGCAGCTGGGGGAATCCGGCCTGGAATGGCCCTGCCTGCTGCGCTCGCCGGGGTATCACGGCGGGCAATTCTTCCTGCGGCTGGACCAACCCGACGCGCTCGCCGCCGCCCTCGCGGCGCTGCCGGGCGAGCGGTTGCTCGCCCTGGAATTCCTGGACGCGCGCGGCGCCGACGGCCTGGTCCGGAAATTCCGGATGATGTCCATCGGCGGCCGCCTCTACCCCGTCCACCTCGCCCTGTCGCGGCAGTGGAAAGTCCATTACTTCAGTTCCGACATGAGCGAATCACCGGCATACCGGGCGGAGGAAGCCGCCTTCCTGGAAGATCCTTCTGGTTTTCTCGGGCCTGCCGCCGCCACGCTGGAACGCCTGCAGGAGGCCGTCGGGCTGGACTATTTCGGCATGGATTTCGGCCTCGATGCGGACGGGCGGGTGCTGCTGTTCGAAGCCAACGCCACCATGGTGCTGCAGCCGCCCAACGACGACCCCCTGTGGGATTACCGCCGGCCGGCAAGCGAGCGCGCCCTGGAGGCGGCCCGCGCGCTGCTGCGGGAGCGGGCTAGGCCGGACGCCGCCGCCTGAGGTGAGGCTTGAGGAATGCGCCGGTGAAGCTGCCGGCGCAGGCCGCCACCGCCTCGGGCGTGCCCTGCGCGACGATGCGCCCGCCGCCGTCCCCGCCTTCCGGCCCGAGGTCCACGATCCAGTCCGCCGTCTTGATGACGTCCAGGTTGTGTTCGATCACCACCACCGTGTTGCCGTGGTCGCGCAGCCGGTGCAGCACCTGCAGCAGCAGGTCGATGTCCTGGAAATGCAGGCCGGTGGTGGGCTCGTCGAGGATGAACAGGGTGCGCCCGGTGTCGCGCTTGGACAGCTCGAGGGACAGCTTGACCCGCTGGGCTTCGCCGCCGGACAGGGTGGTGGCCGACTGCCCCAGGGTGATGTAGCCCAGGCCCACGTCCAGCAGCGTCTGCAGCTTGCGCGCCACGGCCGGAATGGCGCTGAAAAAGGCATGCGCCTGTTCCACCGTCATGTGCAGGATGTCGTCGATGGTTTTGCCCTTGTACTGGATTTCCAGGGTTTCCCGGTTGTAGCGCTTGCCATGACAGACGTCGCAGGGGACGTAGATGTCCGGCAGGAAATGCATTTCCACCTTGATCACGCCGTCGCCCTGGCAGGCTTCGCAGCGGCCGCCTTTCACGTTGAAGGAAAAGCGGCCCGGGCCGTAGCCGCGCTCGCGCGCCTGCGGAATGCCCGCGAACAGCTCCCGTATGGGCGTGAACAGTCCGGTGTAGGTGGCCGGGTTGGAGCGCGGCGTGCGCCCGATCGGGCTCTGGTCCACGTTGATCACCTTGTCGAAATGCTCGAGCCCTTCGAGGTCCCGGTGGGGGGCCGGCTCGGCCGAACTGTCGTAGAGGTGGCGCGCCACGGCGGCGTACAGGGTGTCGTTGATGAGCGTCGACTTGCCGGAGCCGGAAACGCCGGTGATGCAGACGAACAGGCCCACCGGCAGCGCCAGGTCGACCCCTTTCAGGTTGTTGCCCGCAGCGCCCCGAACCACCAGGCGGCGGCCTTCCTCCGGGGCCCGCCGCTGTGCGGGCAGGGGGATGCGGCGCACGCCCGACAGGAACTGGCCGGTGAGGGAGGCGGGGTCGGCCGCCACTTCGGCGGGGGTGCCGGTGGCCACCACCCGGCCGCCGTGTTCCCCGGCCCCGGGGCCCATGTCCACCACGAAATCCGCGGCGCGGATGGCGTCTTCGTCGTGCTCCACCACGATCACGCTGTTGCCCAGGTCGCGCAGCCGCACCAGGGTTTCGAGCAGGCGGTGGTTGTCGCGCTGGTGCAGGCCGATGGACGGTTCGTCCAGCACGTACATCACGCCCGTGAGGCCGGAGCCGATCTGGGACGCGAGGCGGATGCGCTGCGCTTCGCCGCCCGACAGGGTGTCGGCGGAACGGTCGAGCTGCAGGTAATCGAGGCCCACGTTGTTGAGGAACTGCAGACGGGCCACGATTTCCTTCAGGATCTTGTCGGCGATGGCGAGCTTCTTTCCCTTGAGCTTGAGGTGCTGGAACAGGGACAACGCCTCCTTGAGGGGCAGGGCGCTCAGTTCGTACAGGGTGTGCCTGCCCACGCGCACGTGGCGTGCCTCGCGCCGCAGGCGCGTGCCGTCGCATTCGGGACAGGGCTTCTGGTTGAGCAGCTTGGACAGCTCTTCGCGCACCAGGAGCGAATCCGTTTCGTCATAGCGCCGGTCCAGACTCGGGATCACGCCGTCGAAGACGTGTTCCTTGACACGGAAGCGCCCGCGCTCTCCGGGATAGCGGAACGGAATCTTCTCCTTGCCCGAACCCGTCAGCACGATGTCCTGGATGCGCCCGGGCAGGCGCTCGAAAGGGGTGTCCAGGTCGAAGCCGTAATGGGCGGCGAGATCCGCCAGCATCTGGAAATAGAACTGGTTGCGCCGGTCCCATCCCTTGATTGCGCCGCCCGCGAGGCTCAGGGAGGGAAACGCCACCACCCGCTTGGGGTCGAAAAAACTGATCACGCCCAGACCGTCGCAGTGGGAACAGGCGCCCATGGGATTGTTGAAGGAAAACAGGCGGGGTT
>JAKBBG010000065.1 GCA_021826025.1 Pseudomonadota bacterium
TTACCTTTCCTGGACGGTGACCTGCCTTCCCCTGCTCACGGGGTTCCTGCTTACGCGCAATGCCGGGTTCGACTACCGGACGTTGCTCACGGTGCACCTGCTGACCGTGGAGCTGCTGCTCGTCGTGATGCCGTTCACGAAGCTTGCCCACATGTTCTCCACGTTTGGCGCCCGCTGGTACAACGGCGCCATTGCCGGCCTGAAAGGGGTCCTGCCATGACTGCCACTCTCGAACGCGGCGTGCGCACGCTGATCGAACAGATCGACGCCCCCACGGCCACTTTCTTCACCTCCTGCGTGCACTGCGGTCTGTGCGCGGATGCCTGCCTGTTCTATACCGAAACCCAGGACCCGCGCTATACCCCGATTTACAAGCTGGAGCCGCTGCGGCGGGTCTGGCGTCAGGAATACACGTTCTGGGGACGCTGGCGCCGCCTGCTGGGGCTCGACGCGCCGCTCACGGACAGCGAGCTCGCAGCGTGGGAACCGCTCGTCTATGACGGCTGCACCCTGTGCGGGCGCTGTTCGCTGGTATGTCCCGTCGGGAACGACCTCGTCTACATGATCCGCAAGCTGCGGGAGGGCATGGTGGCAGCCGGACATGCGCCCCAGGGGCTCAAGGACTCCACGCGCCGGGCCCTCGAAAAGGGAAGCCCGATGGGCGTGACGCTCGCCACCCTGCAGGCCCACATACGCCACACGGAGCAGGAGACCGGCTTGAAGGTGCCCCTGGACCGGGACGGGGCCGAGTATCTCATGGTGTTTTCTTCGGCGGAAATTGCCGAGTTCAGCGACATCATCACGGCGGTCACCCGGATCTTCCATGAGGCCGGCGTGTCCTGGACCATCGCGTCCGACGCCTTCGAAGGTACCAACAGCGGCATACAGATCGGCGCTTCGGAACTGGCGGCGGAATTGCTCGGACGGATTGTCCGGGCGGCCGAACGCCTCAAGGTGAAAACCGTGATCAGCCCCGAATGCGGCCACGCCTATACGGCGCTGCGCTGGGAAGGGCCGGACCTGATCGGACGTCCCTATCCGTTCCGGGTGATCCACATCATCGAGCTGCTCGATCAGCTGCGCGCCGAAGGGCGGCTGCGCACCGAAGGGGTGGAGCAGGCGCGGCTGACGTTCCACGACCCGTGCCAGATGGTGCGGCGCGGAGGCATCGTGGATCCCCCGAGAAACCTGCTACGGATGGTGGCCGCCGATTTCGTCGAAATGCCGGATGCCGGCATCGAGAACTGGTGTTGCGGCGGCGGTGGCGGCGTCAGCGCCATCGGCCGTGCGGACTCCCTGAGGCTCAAGGTGTTCAGCAAAAAACGCAGCCAGCTGGAAGCGACGGGCGCCCAAACGCTCGTGACTTCCTGTTCCAACTGCCGGGTCATGCTGCAGGACGGGCTGGACAACTACCACATGGACATGCCCGTGGTCGGGCTGACTGAACTGATCGCGCAACATCTGGCACCGGCCGGGAAGCGGGAAGGAGCGGCATCATGAGCGAAACGGTTGTCGTCGACCCGATCACGCGTATCGAAGGCCATTTGCGCATCGAGGCGGAAACCGACGCTTCCGGCACCATCACCCGGGCGTCCAGTGCCGGCACGATGGTGCGCGGCATCGAAATCATCCTGCGCGGTCGCGATCCGCGCGATGCCTGGGCCTTCACGCAGCGCATTTGCGGGGTATGCACGCTGGTGCACGGGATCGCTTCGGTGCGGGCCGTGGAAGATGCGCTGAAGTACGAAGTGCCCCCCAACGCGCAGATCATCCGGAATCTCATGATTGCGGCCCAGCATGTGCACGACCACGTCATGCATTTTTACCACCTGCATGCCCTGGACTGGGTGGACGTGGTGTCCGCCCTGAAAGCCGATCCGAAGGCCACATCCGCCCTGGCCCAGACGGTGAGTCCTTCCTATCCCAGATCTTCCCCGGGCTATTTTTCGGACGTGCGCAACCGGCTGCAGCGGTTCGTGGAAAGCGGGCAGCTCGGCATATTTTCCAACGGCTACTGGGGCCATCCGGCCTACAAGCTGCCGCCGGAAGCGAATCTCATGGCGGTGGCCCATTATCTGGATGCGCTGGCCTGGCAGCGCGACGTGGCCAAGCTGCACACCATTTTCGGCGGGAAAAACCCGCATCCGAATTTCCTGGTGGGCGGCGTGCCCTGTGCCATCAGCATCCATACCGGCCAGGAGGGACGGGGACAAGGTCCGGCCTACCGCGGCGGGGATGGCGCCACCTCCCTGAACGAAACCGGGCTGGAACACGTCAGGAGCATCATCGGGCAGATGACCGATTTCGTCGACCAGGTGTACCTGCCGGATGTCCTTGCCATTGCGGGCTTCTACAAGGACTGGGCCGGTCAGGGGGAAGGGATCGGGAATTTCATGACCTATGGTGATTTTCCGGCCAAGGGAATGAACGACCCGGCGAGTTACCTGATTCCGTCCGGGGTGATCCTGGGACGCGACCTGTCCGTCGTGCATCCCGTGGATCTGCATGCGCACGACCAGATCCAGGAATACGTGTCGCATTCGTGGTACCGATACAGTGAGGGAAAAAATCGCGGACTTCATCCCTACCAGGGCGAAACGGTCCTGGACTACACCGGCCCCAAGGCGCCCTACAGCCATCTGGACACGGAAAAGGATTATTCCTGGCTCAAGTCTCCGCGCTGGAAAGGCAGGCCCATGGAAGTGGGGCCGCTGGCGCGCGTGCTGATGCTGTATGCAACCGGCCATGCCCAGACCCGGGAGCTGGTGGGCATGGCGCTCAAGCAACTCGATGTTCCCGTCAGCGCGCTGTATTCGACGCTCGGGCGCACCGCTGCGCGCTGCCTGGAAACCAAGGTCATCGTCGACGCCATGCAGGGCTGGTACGGACAACTGGTGGCCAACATCAAGGCGGGCGACGTGCGGACATTCAACGAAAGCCGCTGGGATCCGGGAACCTGGCCTTCCGTAGCGAAAGGCGCGGGCTTCATGGAAGCGCCACGGGGGGCCCTGGGCCACTGGGTCGTCATCAAGGACGGCAAGATCGACAATTACCAGGCCGTGGTGCCGTCCACCTGGAATGCGGGCCCGCGCGACAGCCAGGGGCAGGACGGCCCCTACGAGGCCGCGCTCCGGGGCCACAGGCTGTATGACCCCACGCAGCCGATCGAGATCCTGCGCACCATCCACAGTTTCGATCCGTGCATCGCCTGTGCGGTGCACGTGACAGACCCCGATGGGGAGGAACTGATCAAAGTCACCGTCAGGTAATTGCGAGGACAGAACGCCATGACCAGAACATTCCCTGTTTCAGCCTTCCTGATTGCAGCCGGACTGGTGCTTGCCGAGACGGCATGGGCGCATCCGGGCCACGGCTCTGGCGGATTCGCCGGCGGGCTGATCCATCCGCTCACGGGTGCCGACCATCTCTGGACCATGGTCGCGGTGGGCCTGTGGGCGGCACAGCGCGGCGGCAAAACCTTCTGGTGGTTGCCCGCCACGTTCCTGTCGGCGCTGCTGGCGGGCACTTTCCTTGCCTATGCCGCCCCGGGCTTTGCGCTGTTCGAATCGGGCATCGCCGCCTCCCTCCTGCTGCTGGGGCTGGTGATCATGATTCCGGCGCGCCTGCCGACATCGCTTTGCCTCGGGTTCGGCGCGGCCCTGGGCGTGTTGCACGGCTATGCCCATGGCGTGGAACTGGCCCCCCATTCCCATCTGCTGTCATTTGCGGCGGGAATGCTCGTGGCGACGGCGGGGCTTCATCTGGCCGGGATGGTGTCCGGCGTTCTCTGGCGCCGGCACCTGGGCCTGCTGTCCGCCGTTCTGGGCGGCGCGACGGCGCTGTTCGGATCCTTCCTGTTGCTGCAAGGCTGACGTTCGCCGGTCCTGCAACGGTCCGGCAATCCCTTGCGTGCCCCTTTCTTACGTGTCGATAAAATCGAATAATATCGACATATTCCGTTGACGTGTCGACATCGCCGACGTAGGCTCCAGACATGTCGATAAAACAGACAAATATAGACATGAGTCGGAACGCCTGGAGCCCGGACCGTCCCTACAATGCGCTGCCCCCCTTGCCGCCGCCAAAAAGGAGAAGCTCTTCATCCATCCCAGGCTGATGCAGCTGCTGACGCAGAAGGGCAACGAATTTGCAGGCTACCGATGAACCGTCGTGCTGCAGCCCGCAACTCCGCAGCCTGCCTCCAGAGTCCCGAACGGAACTGATGGCGTGACTGCGCGGATTCGCATCACACGCCTGGTGATCGGCCTCCTCGTCGTGATGTACTTCATCACCTATCTGGATCGCGTGAATGTGAGCACGGCGGCCGCCGGTTTCGGCAAGGCGTTCGGGTTGAGCAAAACCGAAATCGGCCTGGTGTTTTCGGCGTTCGCATATCCCTATCTGGTTTTTCAGGTGATCGGAGGCTGGGTCTGCGACCGCTTCGGCCCGAGGCGCACGCTGCTGGCGAGCGGCCTGGTATGGGGGCTCGCGACCGTGCTGACGGGCCTGTCGGGAGGGCTGATGTCCATGCTGTCGGCCCGCGTGCTTCTCGGGCTGGGAGAAGGAGCCACCTTTCCCGCCGCCACCAGCGCCATGTCGCGCTGGGTTTCGAAGACGGACCTGGGGTTCGCCCAGGGCATTGCCCACGCCGGTGCGCGCATCGGCAATGCGCTGGCTCCCGCCATCATCGTGACCGTGATGGCGACCCATGACTGGCGGACGTCCTTTTTCGTCTGCGGGGCGGCGAGCCTGGTCTGGGTGCTGGCATGGGCGATGACGTTCACCGACCGTCCCCAGGAGCATCCCCGGATCACCCGCGAGGAACTGGAACGACTGCCGCAACCTGCCGCAAGAACGCCGGTGGCCTGGATGCCGCTGTTCAGGCGCATGTGGCCGGTCACGGCGGTGTATTTTTGCTACGGCTGGACGCTCTGGCTGTTTCTCAGCTGGATACCCCAGTATTTCCTTCACAGCTATGCCCTCGACCTCCGGGAATCGGCGTTGTTCGCGTCGAGCGTCTTTTTTGCCGGCGTGGCGGGAGATACGCTCGGAGGAATCCTGTCGGACCGGATTTATCGCAAGACCGGACAGCTCAGGCTGGCACGCAGCCTGATGGTTGCGACATGCATGGCCCTTGCCGGCATTTCCATGTTGCCCGTCCTGTTCGTTCACGACCGGACGCTCGCGATCGTCTGTCTGGCTTCGGGTTTCTTTTTTGCGGAAATGTGCATCGGTCCCCTGTGGGCCATTCCCATGGACATCGCGCCAGGGCATTCGGGCACTGCGAGCGGCATGATGAATACGGGATCGGCCTTTGCGGCGATCGTGAGCCCGGTGGTGTCCGGCATGATCATCGATGCCACCGGCAGCTGGGAACTCCCTTTTTTTGGCAGCATCCTCCTGCTGGGGATCGGAGTGATGCTGGCACGCCGCATGGACCCGGAAACCCCCTTCGAGAACCCGCCGGGGGCCGGTTCGTGAAAGCCGGCCGTCTTGCGAGCCACAGCCAACCGCCGGTCTGAACCATGGGACGACTCCTGGCCAACCCTTACCTGATGCTCACCCTGACGGCCTTGTTCTGGGCGAGCAACATGGTGGTCGGACGGGCCGTGAGCGGGGAGGTTCCGCCCTTTGCCCTGGCGTTCGGACGCTGGTCCATTGCCATCCTGCTGGTCCTTCCCTTGGCCCTTCCCCATGCCAAGTCGCAATGGGGCCTGCTCCGGCGGGAATGGCGCACCCTCCTGGCCTTGGGATTGCTGGGGGTTGGCGGCTACAACACCCTGGCCTATCTGGGCCTGCAGCAGACGACGGCCACCAACGCCGCCCTGCTCAATTCCTTCATTCCCATCGCGACGATCGCAATTTCATGGGTCTTCCTGGGAAAACGCCTGCATCCGGTGGAAAGTGCCGGCGTCCTGGTTTCCCTGCTGGGGGTGATGACCATCGTGGGACGGGGAAGTGCGGGAACTCTCGCAACCCTGCGCCTCAACCCGGGAGACGTGTGGCTGCTCTTCGCCGTCCTGGACTGGGCGCTGTACACGATTGTGCTGGCCTGGAGGCCGGTCCGGGTGCATCCCATGCTGATGCTGGCGGCAATGATCCTCATCGGTCTGGCAGCCCTGCTACCCGGAGTTTTGTGGGAACTGTCCCATGGGCGCCACATGCATTTTTCGGCAGGATCGGTCGCCGCAGTCGCCTATGTGGGCGTGTTTCCAGGTTTCGTGAGCTATGTGTTTTACAACCGGGGCGTCGCGGAAGTGGGGGCGGGCAAAGCGAGCCTGTTCATTCATCTCATGCCGGTGTTCGGCACCCTGCTGGCGGCGCTCTTTCTTGCCGAAGTGCCGCGCTGGTACCACTACGTCGGCATTGCGTTGATTTTCTGCGGCATCGGAATGACCACGGCCTGGCGGAAGGCCGGCCTTGCTGAAAAACGGTAAGGCGGCTTGCTCTGGTGCGGCAAATCATGCAAGCTCGGAGCGCCATGCTCCGGACTTCGGCGGGGCGACGGACGGATGGGTTGACGCAAATCGGGAGGCTTGGATGGACAAAAGTGTGCTGACGTTTTTCGGCTTGGGGAAGATGGGGACCCCCATGGCCCGCAACCTGCTGGAAGCCGGTTTCCCCGTGACGGTTTTCAACCGGTCCCGGCCGCCTGCCGACGCACTCGGGGCGGCCGGTGCCACGGTTGCGGACGCACCTTGCGCCGCCGTCGGGCCGGGAGGCATTGCCATCACCATGCTGTCCAACGATGCTGCCGTGGAAGCGGTGACCTTGGGCCGGGACGGCTTTGCCGACTGTCTCGGGGAAGGAGGGCTGCACATTTCCATGAGCACCGTCTCGCCCGGGCTTTCCCGCCGCCTGGCACGCGAACATGCCCTGCGCGGCAGCTTTTTTCTGGCCGCTCCCGTCTTCGGCCGTCCGGAAGCGGCTGCGGCGCGCAAGCTCTGGATATGCCAGTCTGGGGACGAGGAAGCCAAGGCGCGCGCCCGGCCCATCCTGGAAGTGCTCGGCCAGGGCATCCATGATTTCGGCGAAGATCCCGGCGCCGCCAACATCGCCAAACTGTCGGGAAATTTCCTGATCCTCTCGGCGATCGAAGCCCTGGCGGAAGCGTTGGCGCTGGCCGAAAAGACCGGCCTCGAACGCAAGGCGCTGGCCGGATTCCTGGGGCAGACCATTTTCTCCTGCCCGATTTACCAGAATTACGGCCGCATTCTGGCCGAGCGCAGTTACGAGCCGCCGGGGTTCAAACTCGAACTGGGCATGAAAGACGTGCGCCTCGTGCGCGACGTGGCGGAAGGCGCAGCCTTGCCGATGCCCCTGGCCGACATGCTGCATGCCCGCCTGTTGTCGGGCCTGGCCAAAGGCCGCGGCCACCTGGACTGGACCGCCATCGAACTGGGCACGGCCGAGGAAGGCGGTTTGCTGAAGGCCGGCTGATTCCATGCATCAACCCGATCCGCAGCATCGCCGGGCCGTCCTGCTCCTGTCCTTCGCCGCGTTTGCCAGCGCGGCCTCGGCTCGCCTGTGCGATCCCATGCTGCCGAAACTCGAGCAGGTGTTTCACGCCACGCCGGAACAGGCGGCCCAGGTCGTTTCCTCCTTTTCCGTGGCCTACGGCCTGCTGCAGGTGTTCTTCGGGCCCCTCGGCGACCGGGTGGGCAAGTACCGGCTGATCGCCTGCACGACGCTTGCCTGCACCGCGGGCAGCCTGGGCGCGATGCTCGCGCATTCCATGGGCTGGCTGGTTGTGGCGCGACTGCTTACGGGCGCTTCGGCTGCCGGCATCATTCCGCTGTCCATGGCCTGGATCGGCGACACCATTCCCTACGAATATCGCCAGACCACGCTGGCACGGTTTCTGGCGGGCCAGATCGTGGGGGTGATCGGGGGACAGTTCATCGGCGGCGTTTTCACGGATACGCTGGGGTTTCGCTGGGCTTTTGCCTTCATGGCGGCCACCTATCTTGTCGTCGGGCTTTGGGTGCTCTACGAGTCGTTCACCAACGAACGCACGCAGCATGTGCGGCACGCGGTTGCCGGACCGTCCGGCGTGCTGCCGCAGGCCCGGATCGTGCTCGGCGTGCCCTGGGCGCGCGTGATCCTGGCGACCGTCTTTGTGGAAGGGCTTGCGGTGTTCGGCACCCTGGCATTCGTGCCCTCCTACCTGCACCTGCGCTTCGGGTTGTCGCTCACCCTGGCCGGAGCGCTCATGGCGGCTTTCGGGATCGGCGGGTTTTCGTACACCCTTTTTGCACGCCAGTTCGTGAGCCGTCTGGGCGAAGTGGGGCTTGCGAAGCTGGGCGGCGGCCTGATCGGAGTCGCCTGGCTCATGCTGGCCGCCGGGCCCGCCTGGTTCTGGGCGTTGCCGGCGTCCTACCTGGTGGGCCTGGGCTATTACATGCTGCACAACACGTTGCAGACCAACGCCACCCAAATGGCGCCGCAAGTGCGGGGCACGGCGGTTTCCCTGTTCGCATCGGCCTTTTTCCTCGGACAGTCCCTGGGGGTTGTCCTGGCCTCGCTGGTCCTGGCCAGGTTCGGCCCGTCGGTCCTGTTCGTCCTGGCAGGCCTTGCCCTGCCGCTGATCGGCGCGGGGTTTTCCCGGGCCCTCGGGCGGCATCACGTGCGGTGATATAGTGTCACGTGCATTGGAACATCCATGAAGGAAGGACTGCCATGAAACATGTGATTTTGTGCTTTGCCATGCTCTTGCTGGGCGCCTGCGAGCAGACCAAGACGCAGGGCTACTACATGTCCCACCCTGACGAGCTGACGGCAGACCTTGCCGAATGCCAGCGCCTGGGAAAAAACACCTACAACTGCAACGAGGCGGCCAAGGCCGACTTCCTGCTCAAGCATCCGCAGCAGTGAGCGTCTACGAAAATCCCGGGCCTTCGCTGGAGGACGTTCACGCCTGGCAGGGGCTGAGGGTGCTCGAGTTCGGCGTGGACTGGTGTCCCCATTGCCAGACAGCCCAGCCGGTCATGGCCGATGCCCTGGGCCGGTTTCCCGGAATACCGCTGGTGCGGGTCGAAGACGGACGGGGCAGGCCCCTGGGACGCGCGTTTCGCGTCAAGCTCTGGCCCACGTTTGTGCTGCTGCGCAACGGCGTGGAAACGGGACGCCTGGTACGCCCGGTTTCCGCGGACGCAGTGGACCGGATACTGGCCGAATGGGTTTCCTCTGCCGGACGCACGGAAGGGTCTTGACGACGCGCAGGATACGGACGGACTTTCGCTTGCTTTGCAGGGACAATCAGGTACACTCAGCGAGTCTTTAATCGTCGCCGGAACCGAACGATTCATTATATGGACGACACCCCCACGTCCCCCGAAATGAGCCCGCCTTCCCCTCTGGATTCACTCACCGGTTCCCGTTCCCGCTTCCAAACCGCTTTCGAAAAATCGCCGGTGGGCATGGTCATTTTCGGGACGGACCACCAGCTGCGTGACGCGAATCCGCGTTTCTGCGAGCAGCTGGGTTACGAGTACGGGGAACTGCGGCAGCTGCCCTGTTCGGAAATCCTGGTTCCGGACGACTGCGAACGCAATTTCGAGGCCTTTGACCAGCTGATCGAAGGCCACTGCGAAACGTTTTCCCTGAACTCGCGTTTCCGTTGCCGGGACGGCCGGGTCATCGCGCTGTTCCTGGAATTGGCGCCGGTGCGGGACGATGCGGGGCGGGTGGTCGAGCTGCTGGGCCTCGTGAACAGCGCCGACGGGCGCAGCGCCAGCCGCAACTGGCTGACCCGCCAGATCCAGATGAACGAATCGCTCCTGCACATCGCAAGCGACGGCATCCACGTGCTGGACGCCCAGGGGACGCTGGTGG